>JBNMNZ010000035.1:0-9175 GCA_051276605.1 Polaribacter sp.
GTAGGAAATGCACCGTATAATTTTGGCGATTTATGAACACCTATACCTGCTTGAATTTCATAATAATGATCAAAAAGTTTTCCTATTAAAACTTCACTTTCATTATTTTTTACAGCTAGTAAACAGTTTTCTTGCACTGACAATAATAACTTTGAAACCATATGCCAATAAATAGAACCTAAACCTTCATAACCAAAGAAAGTTCCAGATCGACCTGTAAATGCTTTATGATTAAAAACTTCTTCAAAAATTTCTAATAATAATTCGGATTCTTTCTCTATTAAACCTGCATATTCTAAAGGTAAATCTTCAAAAGCTTCTTTTAATCTATTTGCATTATTAAAGTTGGAGTTAAAGTGATATTTTCCAGAAACATCTTCCGTAATAATTTGTTTGTTTTGATGATGAACAAGCTTTGTTAATAGTTTAGAATTTTCTACAGCAGCTTTAGAAATAACATTTTTCTCGTCAAAACGTGCTAATTCTTTATTAGGATATAAGATATAACTGTATTGATCTTCTCTAAACAAAGCACTTTGTTTCATTCCATCTAAAACTTCTAAAGCTTCTTTTGGTGATAGATATCCAGCACTTAAGACAGCAACCTGTCCTTCTAACATTTCTGGCAAATAAGAAACAGATACTTCTGTATCATTTTTTATAGTCATTAAATTATACGAATGGTATAAATTATCTGAACGCTTGTTTGCTTTAATTGTGTGATCTAGGTACTGTTTTGTAATTGTAAAAAATTCTAACAGAGCGGTTTTTGTAACCTGACTTCTATCACTAGAAAATCCGTTTTCATAAATAGCAGTTCTGTATTTACTTCCTGCTTCTCCTAAACCATCTAAAACAGTTTTTCTTTGTTTGTCTGAAACACTTCCACTAAGAATGTCTTTATTTTGGTTAAAAGTTGCCAAAACTTCATTAAAAAATATTGTTAATTCAAATGAAATTTTAACTTCTTCTGTTGCCGATTTCAAAACTACTTTTTCAAAGAAATTTATAAAACGATTTAAATAATTTAGGGTAACCATAGAAACACCATTACCAACTAACGCATTATTTGCATCATTCCATTCCGGACGTTGCGTATTCATCCAAATACCACCTTCTGGTATAAAGTTAGATACTTTTGCCAATACAGTTGCTAATAATTTTTCGATTAGGTTTACTTTATAAATAAAGAAATTCTCATCTCTTAACAAAGCCCCATCTGCTCCTAATTCTTCTTTCTTCTGATGAATTTTAGCATCTAAATCATGATCAAAATCAATAGTATCTTTAGAGTTTATAAGTATGCTCTTATAATCTTTTATTTTGTAAGGCACATTTGCATACACAAAAATGTCTTCGGTAAAACGTTTTTCTAATTGATTTGGATAATGATTTTCTATAAATTCTAAGAATTTTAATAAATAAATTATCTGATGATCTCCCCAATACCCAATGTAAGACCAAGGATCATTTTCTTCAATAATCTCCCAATCAAAACCATCTTTTGTTACTCTATAAGGATTGTAACCATCAAAAGTTGTTGCATTTAAAAACTTGTGAATCATACTCTCTATAAACTGAGGATATGAATGTGCAAGCGCTTCCCAGTTTTGAAAAATATCTCTCCAGTTACCTTCGTAATCTAAAATTTTAGAACCGTCAATTTCGTTTTTTGTATTTATAGAAAACTTATTCCAAGGTCTACTTGGGTCTCCATGTCTTCTACTAAACTTTAACGGTAAATACTCAAAACAAAGTCTTTTAAAGTTTTTATCTTCATCTTTCTCTGCAATAGCAAGAATAGTACTTAATTTAAATAGTTCTGGTAGGGCATTTAACAGCTCCTCTTTTTTCTTAAGAACCTTTTTATTAGCCTTTGCAATGTATTTTATGAAATCTTGCTTTTCAATGTTATAATCGTCATCAAAAGTACCACCCCTCATTAAATTGAAAAGTGTATTTGCAAAGTGTCTTGTGCTAACTAAAGGATCGTCTGTTACTTGTAAACCATCAGCAGCTCCTGTTAAAGCAATTAATTTTTTTGTACCTAATTTAATATCATCCTGAATAATATTAGATAAATTTTCATTATTAATAATTGATTTAGAAATTATTTGAATATCTCCTATTGTTTGGTTTAAGTTGGCTATAAAACTCCACTCTTTCGTTTCATTTGCTTCTAAAACTAAATCGCTACTAATAAAATAAGCACCTTTTTCAGCTTTTATTTCGTCTTCTTGATGTATTTCTTTTCCTTTCCTAAAGTTATCTAATTGTAATGAAGATAATAAATAAGTAGGGTTTTTAATACCTAAAGACCAAACTATATTCGCTTTTAAAGCTTCACTTGGCTCTGCCTTGTCTACAATAATAGCACTTAAAGCAAAGATACCAAGACCAGCTTCTATTTGTAATTCACTCTTTTTATACGCATCTACTAAATTACTTCTAGAGTTTTGTAAATCTGTTTCAACATCTGAAGGTAAAATATTTTGTAAACCGTCTAAAAATGTAATCTGTGTTTTTTCTGAAGAATTATTTATTAAGGTTGATCTTTTTACAAATCCAAATTTATCTGAAGAGTTCCATTGATATCTAAAAATCACTCCTAAATCTTCATTAATTTCCTCGAAAACAACTTTGTTTCCGTAACTGTTTTTATATAAATTCCTTCTAATCTTATACAACCCTATTTGTCTCTGAGAAAAAGGCTCCCATAAGTATACATTTCCATTTCTCGAAATTTGGAAAATAGATTTACTTCCAGTTACATCTGCAGATTCTGTAATCTTATCATCCGTGTAATATGGGAAAAGTGAATACTCACTATTTTTTCTACCAGCGGTAAGACCGCCATTGCTTGAAATAAACATCCAATGGTTAGAATCTGAAACAATACTCATAAAGAAAGGTCTCATTTCATTACTATTCGTAATTTTATAATAAACTTCATTATCTAAATTTATCATTTCACCCTTTACTTCTTGCACTTGAAAATCTGCCTTATTTTTTCCTAAAAAAATAGTCTTTTTTGTCATCAAAATTAGTATTCTTTGAACCTCTCAATTTATTTAAAAGAGGTTTTTATTAATAGTTTATTTATTCAGAATATTCAAAAATATTCTGTTTATTTCTGTTTTATTTAATCTCTTAATCTAAAGAAACCTTAGTTTCTCTTACTTTTAAAACTGTATCTTTTAATTTAATTTCTCTAAAGTATTTTGACACAGTAGTTATATTTACGCTTTTATCATAAGGGTTTAATTGATGTACTTCTTTTAAAGCATAATATGCTGCCCTTGGATATAAAGTGTATAACCCTTTTTCGTTAGTAGGTCCTTTTGCACAGATACCAAACCATTCTTCATTCATATTATTAATCCCCTCTGTATAATCAAAGTGGTAACCACCACCTTCCCAAGAAGCATTATTATCCTGTATTTCTAAATTTTTAGTTTGACCAAATTTCCACCAACCATCACTAAATTGAAAAGTAAAACCACCTATAGAATTTCCTGATTTACCTAAACCAGCTGCATTTTCATAAATCTCTTTCCAATTTTCTACCATATAAAATGCTTGCATTCTTTGGTTTTCTATATTTTCTAATGCATCAAATGCATCTGCACCAAATTCTGTAAACATAATTGGCATGTTTAATTCTTTTTTTACGCTTTCAAAAGCATCTCCAAATGATTTACCACGATACATATTTGTACCATAAATATCAACATCTATACATTCTTCTGCTATAATATCAATAAAACCTAAATCTCCATTGCATATCGCAACAGGATGTAAACCATCAATTGACTTTATTTTTTTTGCGGCTTTATTCATTAACCGATACATCGGTCTTCCTAATTTTTCTCCTTTAGCAGCTATTTCCTTTTCATCATTAGGAAAATTTTCTGTTTCTGCACCTTCCCAAAAAAGCCCATAATTATTTTCATTTCCTAAAAGAAATAATAATAACCCTGGTGTGTTTTTATACGTTTCTGTCATTTCAGAAACTTCTTGAATCAATACTTTTTGTGCATCTAAATTGCTGTAATCTGTTACAGGTATCCAGTTACCATTTATAGAAAGGCCATATCTACCAAAAGAATGATTTAGCATCGTATAAATACCATACTTTTCATAGATATAGGTAATCCATTTTGGTTGAATACCCTCATAGACACGAATCGTATTTACGCCCATGTCTTTTAATAAGATCATTTCAGCATCTAAAGCGTTTTTAATAAAGTCTTCAGGTTGTTTCCATAAACTGTAAGAATAGTTTGTTCCAATGGGAAAATAATCCCAATTCATTCCATTAATCATAAAATCTTTTCCATTTACAACTAACTTCATTCCTTCTTCATTACTTGATACCAATACTTTATCTGTATGTGTACATGAACTTAAAGCGAATAAAATAAAGGTTAATCGTAATAAAATGTTTTTCATAACTTGGGTTTTAGAAGGTAGCATCTAAAAATAATATCTAATTAAATTTCATCGCTCTTGCGCACTTCAATAATTATTATTTTTGATAATTCATTAATTTTTTCCTGATCAAATATTTAAAATAAGTAGCATATAAAAATAAATAGAAGAGACTAGGATAAAGGCGACTCTACAAAACCTTTAATTAAAAAAAAGGTCGAGTTAAAACTTTAACTCGACCCTCTTAATAACATCTTTTATTATTGAAAAACTTTAATATAATCAATTTCCATTGTATCTTCTGTAAAACCTGAATCGATATCTCCTCCTAGAGTGCCACCCATTGCAATATTTAATATCATAAAGAAATCTGCATTAAATGGTAAAGTACTATCATTCGCCATTTCAAAAAAGCTAACATCATCTAAATATATTTTTATTGAAGTATCTGACCATTCTACGCTATATAAATGAAAATCAGAGGAAGCATTTGCAACAGCAGTAGTTTCACCATAACTTGCATTAGCGCTTACAGCAGTATTATACCAATGAACAGTACCTAAAGTAATATCTTTGTTAGCACCTGTTTGTTCCATGATATCAATTTCGCCACAAGTCGGCCAACCAACAGTAGGAAAATTGGAACCTAGCATCCAGATTGCTGGCCAAGTACCTGCTGATGCAGGTAATTTTGCTCTTACTTCAACCCTCCCATATGTAAATTTATACAACTCTTGAGATTTTAATCTCGCAGAAGTATAACCTCCACTACCATCAGATTTTGCTGTAATTTTTAAAGAACCGCCTTCTACTTTTACATTTTCTGCATTGTTTGTATATGTTTGAGATTCACCATTGCCCCAACCTCCTGCACCTAGATCGTAGGTCCAATTTGCAGCATTTGGTGCTCCATCAGTATTAAAATCATCTTCCCAAGCTAAGGTATTATATGTATAACCTGCGCTTTGTGTAGGCTTTGTAGATGTGAATTTATGATACCATGCAAAACCGTCTCCCGCTTGAATTATTCTAACAATTAATTCATCATCAGAAACAGAAATTATATCATAGGTACTAGAACCAACTAACCATCCCATAAAACCACCATCTGAAATATCAAAAGTAGTTCCTCTATACAGTTCGTTATTGTAAGAACCTTCTAAGGCTGCCATAGAAGTTGAGGGTCCAAAAGAAACTTGCTTTACACCAAACATTGAAGTAGCTACTGATTCATCATGACATTGATCTCCATCAACACCTATATCTCCCGAATAAGCAGCTGGCACGAAAGCAGGGCCTACAGTCTGTTCAAACGTAAGACCATCCGCTGTTCTTGTAAACACAAATTCATTATCGTACATACATGATTTTTCAGCATCCCAAGCTTTAATACCATTCCACCATGCTTCATAAGCAAATTCTCCATTTCCATAATCATCTGTAACTGGCCCTAAACCTACATGTACATCTACATCTGCTTGCCAGTACCACTTTTTGCTATCGCCAACATTTGCTCCACTTAAAAAATTTTCTGCATTAACGTCAGAAAAAGAACTAAACACCATTACATCTAATGATGTAGTGGATGAAATACCACCTTTACCATTTGCTTTTACAACAACAGTATAAGTATTTACACCAACTTTAGAAAACCTTTTTGTATATATTCCAGACGGTGAAGCTTCTGCAATTCCATTAAAATAGAATACATACGAAAGTGCATTATCTCCTTTTGCTGTGAAATTTACGGTACCACTACCATCTCCATTTGTTAAAGCAGGGTCATTAACATCTTGACCAACTATTTCTGCAGTAATGACAATGTTCGATGGAGCTATTATTTCTCCAAATTGATAATCATTTTCTTGACAACCAGTAAAGGCAATCAACATAGAAAATAAGATTATATAAATATTTTTAAATTTTCTCATAATATATCTTGTTTTAATCTATTATTGCTTTAATAATTTATATGTCCAAAAAACACCTGCTCCTGCTTCAACAATAATTTCCATTTCAGTATTATTATTTGAAAGCGTAACATTGTAAACAATTGTATCTGGAGTATCTGCTGGATCTGATAATTCACCAGCATTATTTGCTTTAGGAACTCCTAAATAAGATCCTTTACCATTTAATGTTATCGTATTAGAAGTATCATCATAAACAAATGAAGCTGATGCAGAACCATCATGAGGTGCTATAGGTGTTCCACAAGCATCTGGTGTTCCTTGCCAAGCTTCTAACCATGTTTCTGTACCTAAAATATTATTAAAAGTTCCACCTATATTAAATACATATTCATCGTCATAAAAACAAGCTCTTTCTGCAACTTGCTCATCACTAATAGACCACCAATCTCCACTTCCTGAAGAAGGTCCAACTTTTAAGGAACCAGCTTCTGGTGCGATTTTCCATGTTCCATCAATAGGACTTGTAGTTAATGCTGTATCTTTTACTAATTTATAGGTCCAAAATACACCAGCCCCTGCTTCAATTATAACTTCCATTTCTGTATTGTTATTAGAGAGCGTGATATCATAAGTTATTGAACTTGGAACCGCAACATTTGGTAATTCACCAGCATTGTTTGCCTTAGGTATCCCCAGATAAGTTCCAGAACCATTAAGAGTTACTTTATTGTTTGTATCGTCATGTATAAATGTTCCAGAAACTAAACCATCATAAGGGGCTACAGGAGTTCCACAAGCATCTGGTGTTCCTTGCCAAGCTTCTAACCATGTCTCAGAACCTAAAACATTTTTAAATGATCCATCTGCACCAAATAAAAATTCATCATCATAAAAACATGCTCTTTCTAAAACTTGCGCATCACTAATTGACCACCAATCTCCGCTTCCTGAAGAAGGTCCAACTTTTAGAGAACCAGCTTCTGAAGCTAATTTCCAAGTACCTGTTAAAATTGAAGGTGCTGATGGTGTTTTCCAGAAATATAAATTATCTATAAAAACCGAACCTGAACCTTCTAATTTAAATTGTTTTATATCTGAAATAACTAAACCTTGATCTGTAAAATCTGATACTGGAATTTCAAAACTATTCCATTGATCTGCAACTAACTCTTTTGTAACGAAGAATTCACCAGATGTAGAACTAATTGGATATATATCTATCGAAGTTGCATCTGCAGTCCAGACATCAATATGGAGTGTTTCCATAGCAGAAGCATCTTGTACGTTTGCCGAAAAGTCAATACCTTGATAATTTAAATTGCTATATTGTAACATAGCATCTCCATTTAAATCGAAAGCAGTATAAATTGTTTGCTGCCCCCAATTTGGGTTGTAATCTACTCCTGCTAAATCTGTATAAGATCCACTAAAAATAGAAATCACATCTAATTCACTCCTATTTGGAGGTGTAGCTGCAGAAGTTAAAGGTGCTAAAATAGCAGTTACTTCAAAATCCATTGTATATTCTGTCGTTTCAATAGCACCACCTTTTGCAATTACTTTTACAGAATAAGTTCCTGCATCTGTATATTGATACGAAATTGCATCTCCAATATTTGCAGTTAAAACAGGTTGAGTTACGCCATCTTCACCTGAATAAAAATCATAACTTACTGCGAACTCTGCAGTAGCACTTATGTTTACAAGCTTTGAAATTGCTAAATCATTTTCTAAGGTTACAACCAAATTTTTTGGAGCCTGAAAAGAAACTACAAGTTCTTGAGTAACTTCCGTTATATCTCCTTTTAAGTTATAGGCTAATAATTTAACTGTATACGTTCCTTCTGCGTATGTGTGTTGTAAATATTTACCGTTCTCAATATTTTCTGGATCTTCTGTTGCATCACCAAAATAAATATCAAAAGAAGTAGCTCCATCTGCAATAGGTGTTATTGTCACTAACCCTGAATTATCTTGAGCTATCTTGTAAACCGCAGAAACATTAACTGGTGCTGAAGCGGATTCTAGAAAGTCTAAATTTCTTTCATCTGTACAAGCATTTACTATAAAAAGTACAATTAATGCTTTATATATTATTTTTATTTTTTTCATATTCCTATGTATTAATAATTTTGATTTTGTGACCAATTTCCTTGTGAAAACTGAATTTCTTCTAAAGGAATCGGAAATACTTCATGCTTACCAGTTGTAAACCCTGATATATTTGCACCTCTTCCTGTTCTTACTAAGTCAAAAAAGTGATGACCCTCTCCAACTAATTCAACTCTACGCTCTTTATAAATTATAGCCGTTAAATTAGTACCAGTAGTAGTAATATTATTATCTGTATTACCAAAAGCCCTTTCTCTTACTTTGTTTAAATATATTTTAGCTTTCGCATCATCTGGACTTGAACTTCTATTAAAAGCCTCTGCAGCCATTAATAATACATCTGCAAAACGAATTGCTCTGTAATTATTTGGATTCGTAAGGTTTAAATCTCCTGCAGCTTCTGTACTTCTTTTTCTTGGAATATACTTTCTATTAAAAAAACCAGTATGCTCATAACCTGTTGTATAACTTGCTCCTGTATCAGTTGCCCATGCTTCTATATCTAAAATAGCAACTTCTTTACGATTATCTCCAACTTCAAACTGATCTACCATCTCTTGTGTTGGTACATTAAAACTAAAACCTGAAGTAAATAAATCTCCGTCATAACCTCTTACACCTTGAAAACCAACTGCAACGTTACCTTCACTACATTGTAAACAGCCAAAACCAGCTCCTTCAACATCTGTGTATTGTACTTCAAATACCGAACCTGATCC
>JBNMNZ010000036.1:0-9059 GCA_051276605.1 Polaribacter sp.
AATTCTTCGCGAATTTTTTTTTCAATATTATCAATGTTTACAGGTTCACCTTCCATCTGCAATTTTTCTGCAGTTGTTTTTGCTTCAGGTAATAAAATCCAGAGAATTATATATAATAAAATTCCAAACCCTCCAAAAACGAATAATGCAAGTAAGGCTAAACGTACCCAAATTGTATCTAAATCAAGATAATGTGCAATCCCAGAAGCAACACCTCCTAAAAATTTATCATCACCATCTCTAAATAATTTTTTACCAGAAGCACTATTTCTTTTGTATGAATAATTAGCATCATTATATTCTTGTTCGGCTTCAGCATAATCTTCTGGTTGCCCCATAATAACAATTATATCATCGATATCACTCTCATTTACTACTTGTCTTGCATCTGTGATTTTTTCTGATAAAAGCTCACTAATTCTAGCTTCTATATCTGCAATAATTTCATTTTTTCCTTGAGGATCATCACTTAAAGATTTAGAAATAGATTCTAAATATCTTTGTAATTTCTGATAGGCTACTTCATCTATATGGAAGAAAAATCCGCCTAAATTTATATTAATAGTCTTATTCATTTGTAGTCGGTTTTTTACTAGTTACTTGGTGTACTGCGTTTAATAAATTATTCCATGTTTTGTCTAATTCTTTTAGAAACATGCCTCCGTTTTCGGTTAAAACGTAATATTTTCTTGGGGGTCCTGAGGTTGATTCTTCCCATCTATATGTTAATAAACCTACGTTTTTTAAGCGTGTTAATAACGGGTAGATGGTTCCTTCAACCACAATCATCTCAGCACTTTTTAGCGTTGAAAGAATTTCAGAAGTATATGCATCACCATTATTTAGGATAGATAAAATGCAGAATTCTAAAACACCTTTTCGCATTTGTGCTTTTGTGTTTTCAATCTTCATGTATTGTGGTTTAAATTTTTATTTTATAAATTTTATGGTAAAAGGGTACTTGTAATTTTCGCCTTCTTTTGCTTTTATGGATGCTATAATAACGAGCGAAATTCCTATTAAGTAAATAATTCCTGTAATAGTACCTAATCCTATAATGCCAAATATATTGTCAAAGTCAAAGTCAAAGTTAAAATGATTATTTCTAATAAAATTATTGTGGTTCCTGAAAATAGAACCAATCGCAAAAGGAATAAATGTGAGTGTTAAAAGAAATATATATAATGTGTAACTTATATTGAAGTTTATTGCTTCTTTGCCTTGTTCGTCTAAAAAACTACTTCTGTCTTTTAAGGTTTGCCATGCAATTAGTGGGGTAATAATATTACCAAAAGGAAACAATAAACCTGCAAATGCAGAAATGTGTATTAAAAAAGCGTTGGTATTCTCGTTATTTTTTTTCATTTTATTTAAAGGGTATAATACTTGCTTATGCAAATATATATCTTTAAAAAGGTATTATGCAATACATAGTACTAAAATTAACATTTATTTAACATTTTTATAGGTTGTTTTTTTTCATTAAAAAGTAGTAAATTGCCAGTAAATACATGTCTTATGAAGATAACTTCTAGTAGAGTAAATACTTTTATGTTTTTTAAGTTACCATTAGGTTGGTGGTCTGGAATGCGAGTAAAAAGCTTAACAGATACAACTTCTGTTGTGAAGATTACGTATAAATGGATCAATCAAAACCCATTTAAGAGTATGTTTTGGGCGGCGCAAGGAATGGCTGCAGAAATGAGTACAGGGGTTTTAGTGATGCAAGAGATAGAAAGATCTAAACGTAAAGTTTCTATGTTAGTAACGCATCAAGAAAGTGATTTTTTTAAAAAAGCAACAGGTAGCATT
Source organism: Polaribacter sp. (assembly GCA_051276605.1). Classification (GTDB taxonomy): domain Bacteria; phylum Bacteroidota; class Bacteroidia; order Flavobacteriales; family Flavobacteriaceae; genus Polaribacter. The sequence continues at coordinate 1,813 of JBNMNZ010000036.1, forward strand.
TTATTTACTTGTAAGGGAGGCAATGAAATTAGAGATGCCATTGAAGAATCTATAAAAACAGGAGAAGGGCAGGTTATTATGTTAACATCTGAAGGAAAAAATAAAGAAGGGGTAATCGTTTCTATATTTCAATTTCATTGGAGTTTAAGAGTTAAGAAATAAATTAATTTTTCTTTTGATATAGTTCGGGTCTTTCTTCGTTATAATCACAATCTTGAAAAATACCACAAGACACACTTGGGCGTGCTAAAGATTTTGTTTTTTCAAATTCTTTATAAAAAGCTTCTATTTCTGGAGTTAAATATTTCATTATCGTTTTTTTTAATTAAATATAATTTACTGTATTTCAAAAGTAATATTTAGATTTATAAAGTAAAATAATTAGAAGTTAATTTAGTGTTATGTATTTAAATATCTAAATCAACTTCCTAAAAATCCGGAAGAAGAGTTGCTGACATAAAAAACATTAAAGAATCTATGTTGCTGTTAAATGGATTAAATTAAAAATTAATTGATACGTTGCTGTAACAAAAGTTTATTTAAACCATCTAATATTATATAATCCTAATTAAATCATATTATGTATTAGGATAAAATTTCAGAAATATTAGATTAGCGCTTAGAGTTTTTGCAATGGCCTCAAAAAAACGAAGTAGAAGTAGGGGTGAAGGAAGTCTTTTAGAGAAAATTGGAGATTTGATAGATGAAGATAATTAGTTTTATTTGATAATTATGCTTCCATAGAATGATATACGTTTTGAACATCATCATCTTCTTCCAGCTTTTCTAAAAGTTTTTCCACATCTGCTTGTTGTTCTTCATTTAACTTTGAAGTTGTTGTAGGGATTCTTTCAAAACCAGAAGATAAAATTTCTACATTGTTTTCCTCAAAGAAAGATTGAATTGCACCAAATTGCTCAAAAGGAGCATAGATGATAATTCCTTCTTCATCGTCAAATACTTCTTCAACATCAAAATCGATTAACTCTAACTCCAATTCTTCCAAGTCAGTGGAAATATCTTCTTTTTTAATAGTGAAAGTACAAACATGATCAAACATAAAAACAACAGATCCAGAAGTACCTAAATTTCCATCGCACTTATTAAAAGCAGATCGAACATTGGCAACTGTTCTATTGTTGTTGTCCGTAGCTGTCTCTAATAGAAGCGCTATTCCATGAGGTGCATAGCCTTCAAATAGTACCTCCTTGTAGTCGGCAGTATCTTTGTCGGTTGCTTTTTTTATGGCACGCTCTACGTTTTCTTTAGGCATGTTTGCCGCTTTTGCATTTTGCATAACGGCTCTTAACCTCGAATTTGAATCAGGGTTTGGACCACCATCTTTAATAGCCATTACAATATCTTTCCCAATTCTGGTAAAGGTTTTTGCCATTGCTGACCAACGTTTCATCTTGCGTCCTTTTCTAAGTTCGAATGCTCTACCCATTTATAATGATTGTTTTTGTGAATTATTCAACACGCAAATGTAAAAATTTGAAAGTTGTTTCACAATTTTTTTGAAACTTGATTTTTTATCAAAATATACCTAATAGTAGGTATTGTGTAATAAAGTTTAGATTAATAATTTTGATTTTGAACTAAAAACTATATGTATCATGAAAAAAACTACTTTTTTACTACTTACTTTTATTACTGCCTCCTTTTTTGGACAGGTAAAACTCACATCCTCGTTAAGTGAATATGAAGATGGTGGCGTTTGGAAAAAAAGCTCTAAAACAGAATATAGTTATGACGATAATGGCAACGTAACTGTAGAAACATACCTTTCTTGGGATTCAACAAGTTCTCAATGGCTACCTTTGGATAAATCTTCTTATACCTACAATGCTGATAATAAAGCTACTGTTGTGTTAAATGAATATTTGGGTTCAGATTCAGAGCAATTTAGAACAAATTACACTTACAATACCAATGGTGATTTAATTCTAATGTTAGATGAAGATTGGAATGGTTCTGCTTGGGTGAATTCTTATAAATTTGATTTGACCTATACAAATAACAGGTTATCAGGTGGTACAAGTTATGATTGGAACGGAACTGATTGGGGTTTTGGCGATGATGCATATAAATTAACTATAAATTATAATGCAAATGGAACTATTAGTTCTTTTAATTCTTATGCTTGGGATGAAACTAATTGGGTTTCATCTGACCGTACAATTTTCTCTTATAATGGAAGTAACAATCTAATTTTACAGGATGGTCAAACTTGGAATGGTACTGCTTGGATGTCTGACTATAAAAGCGAATATTCCTACGATACCAATGGTAATTTGATTGAAGAAAAAGAATCTTATTTGGAGAGTGGAAGTTTTGTAACGGGTTATGAACAAACAGCTACTTTTAATACTGCTGAATTAATGTCTAGTTATATAAATCCCTTTAAGGATAAGACAGGAATCGATTATTTAACAGAGCCAAATGGTATTGTAAACAAAATACTATCTAAAACAGGTGGCAATTATGACAGAACAACATATAATTATGGTGATACAACTGCAAACGTAAATAATTTTAGTTTAGTTAATTTTGCACTTTACCCTAACCCAGCAACTTCGGTTTTAAATATTGATGACAATAATTTTACTATTAAAAATATTGATATTTATAATGTTCTTGGAGAGAAAATAGGAACTTCAATCAAGAGCCTAATAAATATAGAAAAACTAGTAAACGGAGTTTATGTAGTTAAAGTGCAAGATGATAAAGGAAATATTGCTACAAAAAGATTTGTAAAGAATTAATTGTAAACTATTTTAGTATTTCTTGAGCTAAAAAAAAGACCTTTCGATTTTTAAAATTGAAAGGTCTTTTTTGTGAATATAAATGTTATTTTAAAAGTTCATAAGACTGTTTAGCAATCTCAAGTTCTTCATTGGTAGGTATTACCAAAATTTTCACTTTAGATTCCTTTGATTGAATCTCTCTTAAGTCTTTAGAACGAATTTTATTTTTTTGTATATCTAAATCAATTCCTAAGAAATTTAAATTTTTACAAGTCATTTGTCTCATTAAACTTGAGTTCTCTCCTATTCCTGCAGTAAAGACAATGGCATCTAATCCGTTTAATATTGTTGCGTAAGAACCTATATATTTTTTAATTCTATAAGCTGCTAATTGTAGCGCGTTTTTACACTTTTTGTCACCGTTATTTGCAGCGTCTCCAATTTCCCTTAAATCAGAAAAACCTGTTAAGCCTTTCATTCCAGATTCTTTTTGTAATATTTTATTGACTTGATCTATAGATTTATTTAATTTTTTCATTAAAAATAAAATTACAGATTGATCAATATCCCCCGAGCGAGTTCCCATTATTAAACCGTTCATTGGTCCAAAGCCTAAAGAGTTTTCAATACTTTTTCCTTCCTTTATTGCAGACATGCTGCAACCATTACCTAAGTGAATTGTAATAATGTTTTTAGATTTTACGCCTAAATACTCAATTGCTTTTTCTGAAACATATTTATGACTCGTTCCGTGAAAACCATAAGCTCTAATTTTATGTTCTTCTAAATATGAATTTGGAATTGCATATTGATAGGCTTCTTTTGGCATTGTTTGATGAAAAGCAGTATCGAAAATAGCAATTTGTTTTGCGGATGTAAAAATAGTTTCAGCTATTTCAATTCCTGATAAATTTGCAGGATTGTGTAAAGGAGCTAAATCAAATAATTCGCGAATACTTTCCTTTACTTCTTTTGAAATTAAAACTGTACTGCTAAATTCACTTCCTCCATGAACAACTCTATGACCTATAGCTTCAATTTCATCAACAGAACTTATAACACCAATTTTTGCATCTAATAAAGTCTTTGCAATCTTTTTTAAACCAACTTCGTGATCTTTAATTGATAGAATTTCTGAATACTTTTCATCATTTTTTTCATGCGTAAAAATGGCATTATCCATTCCAATTCTTTCAATAATTCCAACACATTTTACTGCTTGTGACGGCATTTCTATCAATTGATATTTTAAAGATGATGATCCTGCATTTAAAACTAAAATATTCATATTATCCTTGGTGTGCTTGAATTGCAGTTAATAAAACGGTGTTAAAAATATCGTCTACGGTACAGCCTCTACTTAAATCATTTACAGGTTTATTTAATCCTTGTAACATGGGGCCAATTGCTAAGGCGCCTGTTTCTCTTTGTATTGCTTTATATGTATTGTTTCCCGTATTTAAATCTGGGAAAATTAAAACAGAGGCTTGACCCGCTACTTTAGAATCTGGCATTTTTGTTTTAGCAACAGGCATGTCTACCGCTGCATCATATTGAATTGGCCCTTCAATTTTTAATTCAGGGCGTAAGTTCTTAACTATTTCTGTCGCTTTTCTTACTTTTTCTACTTCTTCACCTTTTCCGGAACTTCCAGAAGAATAAGACAGCATAGCGATTCTTGCTTCTATACCAAAAGCTTCTGCTGATAATGCTGAAGAAATTGCAATTTCTGCTAATTGTTCTGCATTCGGATTTGGGTTTACTGCGCAATCTCCCATTACAGAAACTCGGTCTGATAAGCACATGAAAAATACGGAGGAAACTATCGTAACTCCGGGTTTTGTTTTTATTAATTGCAATGCAGGTTTTATGGTATGCATTGTTGTGTGAGTTGCACCTGAAACCATTCCGTCTGCAAAGCCGTTTAGAATCATTAAGGTTCCGTAATAAGAAACGTCGTTTACTAAGTCACGAGCGGTAGTTTCTGTAATCCCTTTGTGTTTTCGTGCTTCAAATAATGTATTTGCAAAATCATTGTTATGAATAGAATCTTCGGGATTTAGAATGTTTATTTTATCTAAATCTATTTGTAAACCAATTTGATCACATTTTAATTGAATTGTTTTTCTGTCTCCTAATAAAGTTAAATCAACAAGGTTTAGTAGTTGTAAACGAGCAGCAGCTTTAATAATTCTTTCATCATTACCTTCTGGCAAAACAATATGCTTTTTATGAGCTCTTGCTTTTTGTAGCAAGTTGTATTGAAACATGCCTGAGGTTAATTTATTTGATTTATAATGAGTTAATTTATTTGTTAATCTTTCTGCATTTACATATTTATCAAAAGTATCTAATGATAATAAAATTTTTTTGTTGTGGGTCGAGTAAATTTTAGCCTTAACGGCACCTATTTTATTTGAAATACTAAATGTACCGCCATCTACCAAAATAATAGGAACTGTAGATTGAACGCCTTCAATTAATTTTAAAATAGATTCTTCAGGAATTAAAGTTCCTGTTAAAATAATTCCTGCAACTTTTGGATAGTTTTTTGAAGCATTTGCTTGTAATGCGCCTAAAATAATATCTGCTCTGTCTCCTGGAGTAATTACCAGTGCATTTTCTTTAATTCTAGTGAGGTAATTTCGCAGTTGCATTGCACCAGTGCTATAACTACCAATTGCATTGTCTAAAAATTGGTCTCCGAATAAAACATGTCCGTTTAAAGCTTTCACAACTTCTTTTACAGTTGGAAATGCTAAAAAGTCTATTTTAGGAATAATGTCTATTTGTAGGTTTTTAGGAAAACTTTTTATGAGTTCTTCACGAATATAATCTACCTCATTCTCTTCGATTTTATTTGCAATGATACCAATAACATCTACTTCTTTGCTGATGAAAGAGTTGTAAGAAAGTTGCATTGTGTTGATAAAGTCTTTCTTTTTCTTTCCGTTTCCAGAACCCACAATTAATGCAGGAATGTTTAAGTTTTTAGCAATCATTAGATTTACATCGAGCTCTGTAAAACCTCCTTCACCAGAAAAATCAGTTCCTTCCACTAAAACATAATCGTAATTTGCTTCTAATTTTTTATATTTTTTAATAATGTTATGAATTACTTCAGCTGATTTCCCTTCACTTAAAAGTTCTACAACTTCACCTTGTTTATAGGCAAAACAGTCACTATAATCAATGTCTAAGTTGAAAAAATTAATGGCAGTATTTGTATGTTCATCATATCCATTATTATCAGTTTCATTAATAATAGGTCTAAAATAGCCTACTTTTGAAGATTTGGTTAACATTATTCTTAATAAACCCAATGATATTAAAGATTTACCACTATCAGATTCTACGGTGGTAACATATATCGCTTTACTCATGTTTTATTCTATTGATATACAAAAATAAGGCATAAAAAAATGACTAATTGTGATATTAGTCATTTATTATTTATAAAAAGATAAGTGTTGTTTATTAAACTTGCAAAACACCCATATTAAATTGCTTTTCAATAGGAGCATGGTTTGCGGCTTCAATTCCCATAGAAATCCAAGTTCTTGTGTCTAATGGATTAATTACTGCATCTGTCCAGATTCTAGCAGCTGCATAATAAGGAGAAATTTGCTTGTCGTATCTCGATTTTATTTTGTCAAATAATTCAGCTTCTTTTTCGGGTGTTATTTCTTCTCCTCGTTTTTTCAGAGAAGCAGTTTCTATTTGTAGTAAAACTTTTGCGGCAGAATTACCGCTCATAACTGCTAATTCAGCAGAAGGCCAAGAAACAATTAATCTTGGGTCATAAGCTTTGCCACACATAGCATAGTTTCCTGCGCCATAAGAATTTCCAATTATAATTGTGAATTTTGGCACTACAGAATTACTAACGGCATTTACCATTTTAGCGCCATCTTTTATAATTCCTCCGTGTTCAGATTTAGAACCAACCATGAAGCCAGTAACATCTTGTAAGAAAACTAAAGGTATTTTTTTCTGATTGCAATTGGCAATAAAACGGGTAGATTTATCAGCAGAATCGTTATAAATAACCCCGCCAAATTGCATTTCGCCCTTCTTTGTTTTTACTAGTTTTCTTTGATTTGCAACAATACCAACAGCCCAGCCATCAATTCTTGCGTAACCCGTTAAAATGGTTTTCCCATAACCCTCTTTGTATTGTTCAAACTCAGAATTATCAACCAAACGTTTTATGATTTCTAACATATCATATTGTGCATTTCTTTCTTTTGGAAGAATTCCGAAAATGTCATTTTCTTTTTCTTTTGGCGGAAAAGCTTCTTTTTTACTAAAGCCAGCTTTGTCGTAATCGCCAATTTTATCAATAATAAACTTTATTTTATCAAGAGCATCTTTATCGTCTTTTGCTTTGTAATCTGTAACTCCAGAAATTTCACAATGTGTGGTTGCGCCACCCAAAGTTTCGTTGTCAATACTTTCGCCAATTGCCGCTTTTACTAAATAGCTTCCTGCTAAAAAAAT
>JBNMNZ010000037.1:0-8917 GCA_051276605.1 Polaribacter sp.
ATGGCAAAAGATGAGTTAACAGGTAATATGCCAACAGAAAAATTATTAAGTTATTTTACAACAGAAAAAGCAGACACAAATTTGAAGCCGATGAGTTTTGAAAGTGCTTATAATAAAGCATTAGAATTGTTTATCTAAGTTTTAACCTTGAAAAATTGTCAAACTGAACTTGTTTTGGTCTCTTATAAAAAATAAATAAATGAAAAAAAATAGTTATCTCCTATATTTATTGTCAATCACACTCTTGTTTTCTTGTCAAAAAGAGGATGGAAAAATTGATTTTACTTTCTTACAAATAAATGATGTATATGAAATTGCGCCAATTCAAGGAGGAGAATTCGGAGGAATGGCAAGAGTAGAAACTGTACACAAGGAATTGTTAAAAGAAAATAAAAATACAATGTTGTTTTTGGCAGGCGATTTTTTAAACCCTTCTTTATTAGGAACTTTAAAAGTCGATGGAGAAAGAGTTCGTGGAAAACAAATGATTGAAGTACTAAATATGATGCATACTGATTTGGTTGCTTTTGGAAATCATGAGTTTGACGTATCAAAAAAAGATTTACAAAAGCGATTAAATGAAAGTAATTTTCCTTGGATTTCTGCCAATGTAAAACTAAAAACCAAAGAAAAAACGATTCCTTTTTACAAAGAAAAAGAAGGAAAGCAAATTCCTCTTGAAGAAACATTTGTCAAAGAGTTTTCTGATGAAGATGGTACAAAAATAAAAGTTGGTTTTATTAGTGTTTGTATAGCATCAAATCCAAAAGATTATGTAGAATATGGTAACATGTTTGTAAAAGCAAGAGCTTCTTATGCTGCTATAAAAGATTCTGTAGATGTTGTTTTTGGATTGACACATGTTAAAATAGCAAATGATAAAAGAATTGCAAAGTTAATACCCAATTTACCTTTAATAATGGGAGGTCATGAGCATACAAATTCTCTTGATACAATTGGAAATGTACTTATTTCTAAAGCAGATGCCAATGCGAAAACTGCTTACATCCATAGAATTTCTTTTGATAAAAAAACAAAAAAGACAACTATAAAATCAGAATTAAAACAAATAAACTCATCGATTAAATCTGATGAAAAAGTTGCTGAAATTGTAAGAAAATGGCAAGCAATTTTAACTTTAAAAATTAAAGAAGTTATATCAAATCCAGATGAAGTAATTTATACAGCAGAAACTCCTTTAGACGGAAGGGATGCTTCAGTTAGAAGTATTCAAACTAATTTAGGTGAAATGATTACAAAATCGATGTCTTTTTCTTTTGATGATAAAGTCGATTGCGCACTTGTAAACGGAGGCTCTATAAGAATTGATGATCAATTAGTAGGAGATATCAATGCTGTTGACATTTTTAGAGTTTTACCTTATGGAGGTGCTATTTTAAAAGTTGAAATTGAAGGAAGGTTATTAAAACGTGTTTTAGATTATGGAGTTTTAGCTGCTGGAACAGGAGCCTATTTACAACGTTTTAATGCTGAAAAAGTAGAGGAGAAGTGGATGATTAAAAACAAAGAATTAAATCTTAAAAAAACGTACATAGTTGCTTTTTCTGATTACCTATTAAAAGGTTTTGACATTCCTTTTTTATCTTCTGAAAACAAAGAAGTTTTATCAGTATATAAACCTACAAAAAACGAATTGGCTTTTGACATTAGAAAAGCTGTTATTAGTTATTTAGATAAAAATAATATTTAACCTTTATCTTGTTTCGCTTTAAGGATTCATTCTTGTTTAGTATTGGTAAGAGATTTTATCATCTTTTAAATTCTGCTAAATGAGTTTCTAATATTAGATTTCTACATTTTAATTCGTTAAAGAAACCATTTAGAGTTTTATCAAATAGAAATTAATGATTTTCACTTTATAGTATAAAAAAGCCTCACATGATGCGAGGCTTTTATATGTATTGCTTTAAGTTGTTTAACTTTCTCTACGTTTTCTTCCGAAACCACCAGATGGTCTTTTCTCTCCACTAGAGCTTCTCTCTGATCTGTCTGGTCGGTCAGAAGAACGTTTGTCTGATCTTCCTCTACCAGAATCACTACTTCTTGAAGAACCTTCAGAACCTCTACGTCTTCCAAAACCACCTTCTTTATTTCCAAAAGGTTTTTTACCACCTCTTCTCGCACCGCCACCTGAACGATCTTTTTTCGTGATTTCTATGTTTACAGAGCGTCCATCAAAATCTGGTTGGTTGCTAGAAAAAGCTTCTAAAGTTTTGTCTTCGAAGTTTTTATCAATTTCAAAGAAAGAAAAAGTATCTAAAATATCTATAGATCCAATTTCTACTTTGTCACCAATATTCTGTTCGTTAATTAAGCCAATTAATTTACCTGGATTTAGGTTGTCTTTTCTACCAATATTGATAAAGAAACGAGTCATGTTCTCATCTGTAGCTCTAGCTCTAGAATTATCTTTAGAAGATAAATCATTTAAATCTTTAGCATTTTCATAGTATGCTAACATTGTATTGAACTCTAAAGAAACAAATTTCTGAATTAACTCTTCTCTATCTAAACCTTCTAATTTTTCGTAAATACTTGGTAAGAACTCATTAATTTGAGTCTGGTTTACTTCAATGTTCTGAACCTTGTCGATTAAGTTCATTAATTGATTCTGACAAATATCTTTTCCAGAAGGTACTTTAGCTTCTACAAATTTCTTTTGAATAATCTTTTCGATTTGGCGTAATTTACCTTTCTCTTTTCCATTCACTAAAACAATAGAAATTCCTTTATTTCCTGCTCTACCAGTTCTACCGCTTCTATGCGTATAGTTTTCTATTTGATCTGGTAATTTATGATTTAATACGTGTGTTAATTCAGTAACATCTAATCCACGAGCAGCAACATCTGTTGCTACCAATATTTGAATTGTTTTCTTTCTGAATTTACCCATTACAGAATCTCTTTGTCCTTGAGATAAATCTCCATGCAAAGAGTCTGCACTATAACCGTCTTTAATTAAATTATCTGCAACTTCTTGTGTTTCTCTACGAGTTCTACAAAAGATAATTGCATAAATATTTGGATTTAAATCTGCAATTCTCTTTAAAGCTGGGTAACGAGTTCTTTCTGTAACAGAATAATACTCATGACTAACGCTGTCTGCACCTTGATTCTTTTGACCAGAAGTAATTTCTACTGGCTTGGTCATGTAATTTCTTGCAATACTTTCTACTTCTCTAGGAAAAGTTGCAGAAAATAATAAGGTCTGTTTTGTTTCTGGAGTTGCTTCTAAAACTTTATCTAGTTCGTCTTTAAAACCCATATTTAACATTTCATCAGCTTCGTCTAAGACTAACCATTGAACGTTTCCTAATTTTAAAGCTCTTCTTTTAATTAAATCTACCGTTCTACCAGGAGTTCCAACAACAATCTGAGAGCCTCTTTTTAAAGACCTAATTTGATCTTCCATACTAGAACCACCATAAACTGTAGTTACTTTAACGTCTGGTAAATATTTACAAAAATCTTTAATATTATTACCAATCTGAACTGCAAGCTCTCTTGTTGGTGATAATATAATTGCTTGTACGTTACCACTCTTTGAGTCTAAAAGTTCTAATATTGGCAAACTAAAAGCAGCAGTTTTACCTGTACCTGTTTGTGCAAATGCTTTTAAATCGTCTGTAGATGAAATAATTTGAGGAATTGCTTTCTCTTGAATAACAGTTGGTTCTTGGTAACCTAAATCTGTTAATGCTTTAACTATAGGTTCTTTTAAACCTAATTCTAAAAATGTTGACATTACTGTGTTTTTGTGGATTCACAGAACGCCCACCTGTAAACCCGAGTTATAAATTTCGACTTGATTTTTTAATGAGTTACACCCAAAAATAAAACGGTGCAAAAGTACTGTAAAATTTACAGATAATAGATTAAAAACTAATTAATTAATTTGATTAAGAGCTTCAAGGTATGGATTTATGTTGTAAGAAGAAAATGAGGCATATCCATTTGTAACTTTACTTTTCTTATCTACTAAAATACAACGAGGCATTCTACTGGTTAAAAAAGTTTGAGCTTCACTGTTTTTATCAATATAAAATTGATCTTTAATATCAATATTTTTAATTCTATCAGTATTAACATCATCAATCTTTATTTGAATAAATTTTATATTTGGATATGAAGTTGATAAGTATTTTATTCTTGAAACAATATATCTTTCAGAATAATATTCAGGGTTCCAAAAGAAAAGCATTGTGCTTTTACCTTTTATAATGTCATAAATGGATTTTGTGGAATTTGAATAGTCAATAACATTAAAGTTTTTAATTTTCTGATTTTTAACTACGGCTTTAGAATCATTAATTATTTGTTGAATGTGTTTTTTATCCTCTTCGCTTGTGCTAAGTTCAAAAAATTTATCAAAAGGTTCTTTATTTATATTACAACTAGATTTGTTATAAAAATGACTAATTAGAGTTTGTTTTAAAAATACATTTTTTAACTTTTCAATAACAATGTTTTTGTCAATTGTATTTAATAAGTCTAATGTGAATTTTGATGAATAGGTGTTTTTTACTGGAGGATGGCCTAATGAGTATGTTTCATTGTACAAGTAGTTTTTAACATATCGAGAATATGGAGGGTAATACATTAATGATTCCTTATTTATTTTGATATCATTTCTATAATTGAAAAACAATGTATCTAAAACTGGAAAGCTTCTGTTTTTAGAATATTTAGCATAAATTATAGGATATTTCTCTACTCTAGCATATACAGGATACATAAGTGAAATTTTTAAAACTTCACCAAATCCTTCTGTTTCTTTCGGATGATTTTTTAAATAATCATAGTATGTTTTTAATTTTAATTCCGTTATTGAGTCACTCTTTTGCTTGAAGTGTTTCGGTTCTAATTTGTTATAACCGTAGAAAACTTTTCGGTCTTTCTCATCCTCTAGAAAGCAGTCGATTAATATATTATTTCTTTCTGCACCTTCACCAGTAAATACCAAAGATTCGTCAAAATCCCAAGTATTTAAACGCAACATTATACTGTCTTTAGGCTTTAGATATATGTATTGATTTTCATCACCATGAAAAAAGTAGTACAAACCTTCATCAATATTATTTAATTTTCCAATAAATTTATTCTTTTTATCTAAATAAAAAGTATCAATAACTTTATCCAAAGAAAATAGAACAACATGATTAGATTTTGGATTGATAATTTTACCTCCAAAATAAGTTAATGTTTCTTTTTTGTCTGAATCACAACTAGTTAAGGTGATTAAAAATATAATTTGTAAAAAAGTAACTATTTTTTTTGTCATATAAATTAGGTACAAAGAACCAAATGACAAATTTAAGTATTCAAGGCTGCCTTAGTTGTTAATACGTTGTTAAAAATATTCTAAAAAAATAATAAGTTTTGAGGAAGCTTTTTTTATAAAAACCATTAGAAATCAGGCAAGAAAAGAGAAATCAATTTACTACTTTTGCAGAAATTTAAAATAATATTATGTTATCAGTTTCTAATTTATCTGTACAGTTTGGTAAACGTATTTTGTTTGATGAAGTTAATACAAAATTTCAGCAAGGAAATTGTTACGGAATTATTGGTGCAAATGGAGCAGGGAAATCAACTTTTTTAAAGATTATTTCTGGTGTTCAAGACCCAACTTCTGGGCAAGTTCATTTAGAGAAAGGAAAAAGAATGTCTGTTCTAACACAAGATCATTATACTTTTGATGAATTTCCTGTATTAGAAACAGTTGTTATGGGAAACAAAGAGCTGTTTAAAATTAAAAAACAAATTGATGATTTATATGCAGATTATACGGATGAAAATGCAGAAAAGATTGGCGAGCTTCAAATAGTTTTTGAAGAGATGAATGGTTGGAATGCAGATTCTGATGCAGCTACAATGCTCTCTAATTTAGGTATTTCTGAAGATATACATTATACTTTGATGAAAGATTTAGATGGTAAGCAAAAAGTACGTGTATTAATTGCACAAGCTCTTTTTGGTAACCCTGATGTATTAATAATGGATGAGCCAACCAATGATTTGGATTTTGAAACTATTGAGTGGTTAGAAAATTTCATTGCAAATTTTGACAACTGTGTAATTGTGGTTTCACATGATAGACACTTTTTAGATGCAGTTTGTACGCATATTTCTGATATTGATTATAGTAAGATAAATCATTATTCTGGTAATTATACTTTTTGGTACGAATCTAGCCAGTTAGCAACAAGACAAAGAGCACAACAAAATAAAAAAGCAGAAGATAAAAAGAAAGAATTAGAAGAATTTGTTCGTCGTTTTTCTGCAAACATGGCAAAGTCAAAACAAGCAACTTCTCGTAAAAAAATGATAGAGAAATTGAATGTTGATGAAATTAAGCCATCAAGTAGACGTTATCCTGCTATTATTTATAAAAGCGATAGAGAAGCTGGAGATCAAATTTTAAATGTTGAAGGTCTATCAAAAGAATTTGAAGGAGAAAAATTATTTGATAAAGTACACATCAATTTAAATAAAGGAGATAAAATTGCGGTTATTTCTAAAAATTCTAGAGCTGTTAGTGCTTTTTATCAGATTATCACAGATAATCAAAAAGCAGATGCAGGTGAGTTTTCATGGGGAGTTACAACGACTCAATCTTATCTACCTTTAGATAATTCTTCTTTTTTCCAGGATGGAGAACTAAATTTGGTAGACTGGTTAAGACAATATGCACAAACTGAAGAAGAGCGTGAAGAAGTTTTTATTAGAGGTTTTTTGGGGAAAATGATTTTTTCTGGTGAAGAAGCTTTAAAGAAAAGTAATGTGCTTTCGGGAGGAGAAAAGGTACGTTGTATGTTGTCGAGAATGATGATGAAAAGAGCGAATATTTTAATTTTAGACGAGCCAACAAATCACTTAGATTTAGAGTCTATACAGGCATTAAACAATTCGTTAATTAACTTTAAAGGAACGGTTTTGTTTACAACGCATGATCATGAGTTTGCACAAACTGTAGCCAATAGAGTTATAGAATTAACACCAAAGGGTGTCATTGATAGACATTCTTCTTTTGATGACTATTTAGCAGATTCAAAAATTAAAGAATTACGAGAAAAGATGTATTCTTAGGATAAATATAGACATTTTTTTCACGAATTATTACGAATATAAAAGCCTAAACTAAAGTCGATTTAGTTTAGGCTTTTATAATTATTACAACTTTCTTTTATTTTAGTGTAATGATATAAAAGAGGATCTTTATAATACGAACTATTTTTTCTTTAAAGGGCTAATAATTTGCACATCAGAAAAAGAAATTGCACCTCTAATAACACCATCAATAGTTTTGTGTAAAGCTTCAATTAATTGCATTTTTAATTGCGATTTATGATAAATTAAACTCACCTCTCTTGCAGGTGGAGGATTTGTAAATTCACGTAAATGTGTTTTTTCTATTTCATTTAAATCCAAGGTATGTAAATAAGGAAGAAGCGTCATTCCTAAACCTTCTTTAGAGAGTTTAATTAACGTGTCAAAACTTCCACTTTGTAGCTGAAATCCTTTTCTATTATCAATTTTATGGTTTCTACACAAATTAAGAACACTGTCTTTAAAGCAATGACCATCTTCTAACAACAAAATATCTTCCATTTCTAATTCATCAGCTGTAATCGTTTTGTTTTTATATAATCTATGATTTTGAGGTATTAAGCATACAAAAGGCTCATAATACAAAGGTCTTTCTTTAATTGCTTCATTTTCTAAAGGTGTTGCAGCAATTGCAACATCTATATGTCCGTCAGATAATTTTCTAACAATTTCTTCGGTAGTTAATTCTTCAATAATCAACTTTACTTTTGGGTATTTTTTAGTAAAGTTTTGTAAGAACATTGGTAACAGAGTAGGCATTATTGTTGGGATAATTCCTAATTTAAATTCTCCACCGATAAAACCTTTTTGTTGATGTACAATATCTAAGATTCGGTTACTTTCATCAACAATAACCTTTGCTTGATCCACAATCTTTTGACCAACTTCAGTTAATTCAATAGGTTTCTTAGAACGATTAAATATCTGAACACTTAATTCGTCTTCTAACTTCTGAATTTGCATACTTAAAGTTGGTTGTGTCACAAAACTGTGTTGCGCAGCAACTGTAAAATTCTGATATTCAGCAACGGATAAAACGTATTTTAATTGGGTAATTGTCATTATAATAAAATTTTTTGATAAAGATATTAAAACTATCAATTATAATTATAGTTAGTACTCATAAAATTCTCTTAAATTTGAATTATTAATCAAAAACTAGATAAAATGAGCAGAAATATTTTAGGTTTAGACAAGAAAGAAACTGAAAATTTGGCAGAAAAGCTAAATGGATTATTAGCAAATTTTCAAATATATTATCAGAATTTAAGAGGGTTGCACTGGAATATTAAAGGAAAAAATTTCTTTGAATTGCATGTGAAGTTTGAAGAATTTTATACGGATTCTCAAGTTAAAATTGATGAAATTGCTGAACGTATTTTAACTTTACAAGGTAAGCCTTTACATACTTTTGAGGATTATATAAATTTAGCTACTGTTCCTGTAGGAAAGGATATTAGTAATGATGTTGAAAGTGTAAAGTTGGTTGTAAGTTCACTTTCAGAATTATTAAAAATTGAAAGAATTATTTTAGAAATTTCTGATGAAACAAATGATGAAGGCACAAACTCAATGATGAGTAATTTTATTGCTGAACAAGAAAAAACAATTTGGATGCTAAGCTCTTGGTTAGGGTAGTCATTAATATTTAATTACTATAATAAAAACGTCATTCTGGATTCATTTCAGAATGACGTTTTCATTTACTCTAAAATATAAGAGTATCCAATTTCTAAACCTAAAATATTATAGCCATCATTTGGTTTTTGAAAATTTAAATTTGAAA
>JBNMNZ010000038.1:0-8624 GCA_051276605.1 Polaribacter sp.
TCTGGTAAAATGCGTATGCATTATATCAAGTTATTACCTGGAGATAAGGTGAAATTAGAAATGAGCCCATACGATTTATCAAAAGCAAGAATTACTTACAGATATTAATAAAAAAACAAAACAGATGAAAGTTAGAGCATCAGTTAAAAAGAGAAGTGCCGACTGCAAGATAGTGCGCAGGAAAGGTAGATTATACGTAATTAATAAACAAAATCCTAGATTTAAACAAAGACAAGGGTAATGGCAAGAATAGCAGGTATTGATATTCCAAAGAATAAAAGAGGAGTTATCGCTTTAACTTACATCTTTGGTATAGGAAGCAGCAGAGCCGTAAAGGTTTTAGCAGAAGCAAAAGTAGATGAGAGCATTAAAGTTCAAGATTGGACTGATGATCAGATCGCAGCAATTAGGGAACAAGTAGGATCTTTTACAATTGAAGGAGAACTACGTTCTGAGGTACAGATAAACATCAAACGTTTGATGGATATCGGTTGTCAAAGAGGAATTCGTCATAGACTTGGTCTTCCATTAAGAGGTCAAAGAACTAAGAATAATTCTCGTACAAGAAAAGGTAAGAGAAAAACTGTAGCGAACAAGAAAAAATAAGTTAGATAAAGTAATCAAGATCTAATCGTAGTTCAAACTATAAAATTAGAAAACTAAATTACTAAAACTGAAAAATTATGGCAAAAGCAAGTTCAAAAAAACGTAAAGTAATTATTGATGCTGTTGGAGAGGCGCATGTAACTGCATCTTTTAATAATATCATTATTTCTTTAACAAATAAAAAAGGTGACGTTATTTCTTGGTCATCTGCAGGTAAAATGGGTTTTAGAGGTTCTAAAAAGAATACTCCATACGCAGCTCAATTAGCAGCAGAAGATTGTTCAAACGTTGCAAAAGAAGCAGGTTTACGTAAAGTAAAAGTGTATGTAAAAGGACCTGGTAATGGTAGAGAATCTGCTATTAGATCTATCCACAATGCGGGTATTGAAGTAACAGAAATTATTGATGTTACACCAATTCCTCATAATGGGTGTCGTCCACCTAAGAGAAGAAGAGTATAATTAAATATTTTAACTTGATAGGAATTAGATTATCGAAGGATTAGCCTTAATTCATAATCCCTATCTATAACAAAAAAGAAATGGCAAGATATACAGGACCAAAAACTAAAATTGCTCGTAAATTTGGCGAGGCAATCTTCGGAGAAGACAAGAACTTCGAAAAAAGAAATTTTCCTCCAGGACAGCATGGTAATGCAAGAAGAAGAGGAAAGAAATCTGAATACGCTACTCAATTAATGGAGAAGCAAAAAGCTAAATATACTTATGGTATACTAGAACGTCAATTCAGTAACTTGTTTAAAAAAGCACAATCTGCTTCAGGAATTACAGGTGAAATTTTATTGCAATTGTGTGAATCTCGTTTAGATAACGTTGTTTACAGAATGGGCGTTTCTAACTCAAGAAGTGGAGCTCGTCAATTAGTTTCTCACAGGCACATTACTGTTAATGGTGAAATCGTTAATATTCCTTCTTATAGTTTAAATGAAGGTGATGTTGTTGCTGTAAGAGAGAAGTCTAAATCTTTAGTGGCTATTGAAAATGCATTAGCATCTAGCAGCAATGTATTTGAATGGTTAACTTGGAATACAGATACTAAAACTGGAACTTTTGTTAAAGTACCAGAAAGATTACAGATTCCGGAAAATATCAAAGAACAATTAATCGTAGAATTATATTCTAAGTAATAAATTAATCACATTGCAATTTAGCCAAAGGATTTATTTGTTCTTCTTCAGACTTTTATATCGCGCAACTAAATAACAATTAAAACGAAGAAAAATGGCAATTTTAAATTTTCAAAAACCAGATAAGGTTATCATGATTGAATCTACAGATTTTTCTGGTAGATTTGAGTTCAGACCCTTAGAACCAGGTTTTGGTTTAACTGTAGGAAATGCTTTAAGAAGAGTACTTTTATCTTCTTTAGAAGGATTTGCAATTACATCATTAAGAGTTGATGGTGTAGAACATGAATTTTCTACCGTTCCTGGAATTGTAGAAGATGTTACAGAAATTATCTTAAACTTAAAACAAGTTCGTTTTAAGAAACAAATAGATGAAACTGATAGAGAGACTGTTTCTATTTCAGTTTCTGGTCAAGAGCAGTTTACTGCTGGAGACTTACAGAAATTCATCTCTGGTTTTCAAGTATTGAACCCAGATTTAGTTATCTGTAATATGGATAAATCTGTAAAATTAAACGCAGAAATCACAATAGAAAAAGGTAGAGGATTTGTACCTGCAGAAGAGAATAAAAAAGCTACTGCACCAATAGGAACAATCTTTACGGATTCAATTTATACGCCAATTAAGAATGTAAAATACGCAATCGAAAATTTTCGTGTAGAACAAAAAACGGATTATGAAAAATTAGTTTTCGATATCGATACTGACGGATCAATCAATCCAAAAGAAGCTTTAACTGAAGCTGCTAAAATATTAATCCACCACTTTATGTTGTTCTCTGATGAGCGTATCACTTTAGAGGCAGATGAAATTGCACAGACAGAAACGTATGATGAAGAATCATTACACATGCGTCAGTTATTGAAAACTAGATTAATCGATATGGATCTTTCTGTAAGAGCTTTAAATTGTTTAAAAGCAGCAGAAGTAGATACTTTAGGAGATTTAGTTTCTTTTAATAAGAGTGATTTAATGAAGTTTCGTAATTTTGGTAAAAAATCATTAACAGAACTAGAAGAATTAGTTATTGTTAAAGGTTTAAACTTCGGAATGGATTTAACAAAATACAAATTAGATAGAGATTAACCTTTCATATTTTGCTCCTCAAAATGAGTAGATGCAAGATGAAAGTATAAAACAAACGTCATGAGACACGGAAAGAAATTCAATCATTTAGGTAGAAAAACAGCGCACAGAAAAGCGATGTTAGCAAATATGACATGTTCTTTAATAGAACATAAACGTATTAACACGACTGTAGCAAAAGCGAAAGCATTAAGACTTTTTGCTGAGCCATTAATTACGAAGTCAAAAGCAGATACAACTCACAATAGACGTATTGTATTCTCTTATTTACGTGATAAATTTGCAGTTACGGAGTTATTTAAAGAGATTTCGGTAAAAGTAGCTGACAGACCAGGAGGTTACCTACGTATTATTAAATTAGGAAATCGTCAAGGGGATAATGCTCCTATGGCAATGGTAGAATTAGTTGATTACAACGAAATCTATAACCCTAATAGTAAGAAAGTTAAGAAAACTACTCGTAGAGGAAGAAGCAAAAAAGTAGATGACGCTCAAGTAGAAGAAACTACAACAGAAGAAAAATCTGAAGAATAAAAATAAAAATTTTTTAATATATCAAAGGGATAAACGTTTACGTTTATCCCTTTTTTTTTTTATATTTACAAAAAAATAATAAGTTTAAATAATAAAGTTTTTACCTATATTAAAAGTTCTAATATAATTTCTTATAAATCAAATTCTTCGATTACACTATTATAAACTGAAACCCAAACATAACAAGTATCAATGAAGTATCAAACACGTAAAAAAGCCTTAGTTTTATTAGCAGATGGAACAATTTTTTATGGTAAATCTGTTGGAATAGAAGGAACGTCTACTGGAGAAATCTGTTTTAATACAGGAATGACTGGTTATCAGGAAATATTTACAGACCCTTCTTATTTTGGTCAGTTAATGGTCGCAACGAACGCTCATATTGGTAATTATGGAATTAATAATGAGGAAGTAGAATCTGATGGTATTAAAATTTCAGGATTAATTTGTAGGAATTTTAGCTTTACACATTCAAGATCAGATTCTGATGGAAATTTAAAAGATTGGTTTATAGAACATAATTTAGTTGCAATTTCAGATGTCGATACAAGAGCATTGGTTGCATATATTAGAGATAATGGAGCTATGAATGCAATCATTTCTACACATACTGATAATATTGATATATTAAAGAAACAGTTAGCCGAAGTTCCAAGTATGGAAGGTTTAGAATTAGCTTCTAAAGTTTCTACTAAAGAGCCTTATTTTGTAGGTGATAAAGATTCTACAATTAAAGTTTCAGCTTTAGATATTGGTATTAAAAAAAATATTCTAAGAAATTTAGCAAAAAGAGGAGCGTACATAAAAGTGTTTCCTTATAATGCTACTTTTGATGAGTTAGCTGCTTTTAAGCCTGATGGATATTTTATTTCTAACGGTCCTGGAGATCCAAAGCCTTTAGTTGAAGCACAAACCTTAGCTAAAGAGATCATTAAAAGAAATTTACCATTATTCGGAATTTGTTTAGGGCATCAAGTAATTGCTTTAGCAAACGGAATCTCTACTTATAAAATGCATAATGGGCATAGGGGAATTAATCATCCTGTAAAAAATCTTTTAACAGGTAAGGGAGAGATTACTTCCCAAAATCATGGTTTTGCCATTAATAGAGAAGATGCTGAATCAAGTGAAAATATAGAAATTACACACGTACATTTAAATGATGATACTGTTGCAGGTATCCGTTTAAAAAACAAGAATGTTTTTTCTGTACAATATCATCCAGAAGCAAATCCGGGTCCTCATGATTCTGAATACCTATTTGATCAATTTATAACTAATATTGAGCAAGTAAAAAAAATTTTATCCTAACTTTTTAGTGATTCGTCGATACTTCTGTCTTTTTTCATGAATTTATTGATTTTTATCATTTTAAAGTACTACTTTTGAAGTGTGATGTAAAAATCACATTCTTTTTCATAGCAATTTTCCCACTCAGTTTACTGAGTGGGTTTTTTTTTGCAACTACGCTGTTTTGCAATCGTTTTCGTAATTAATCAAATACAAATTATTAAATCCTTTAGACATTTTGTAAATTCGCATCAGATTGTAATACACTAAAATTAATTTTAAACAATAATATAATGAGTATAATTATCAGCGTTCATGCACGTCAAATTTTTGATTCCAGAGGTAATCCTACAGTAGAAGTAGATGTAACCACAGAAAATGGAATTTTAGGAAGAGCAGCTGTCCCTTCAGGAGCATCTACAGGAGAGCATGAAGCAGTCGAATTACGTGATGGTGGTCAAGATTACATGGGTAAAGGAGTTTTAAAAGCCGTTGGAAATGTAAATAGTATTATTGCTCAAGAACTTTTAGGTGTTTCTGTTTTCGAACAAAATGCAATTGATCAATTAATGATCAATTTAGATGGTACTCCAAATAAATCTAAATTAGGTGCTAATGCTATTTTAGGAGTTTCGTTAGCTATTGCAAAAGCTGCAGCAAATGAATTGGGGATGCCATTATACAGATATATAGGAGGGGTTTCTGCTAATACTTTACCAGTTCCAATGATGAATATCATTAATGGAGGATCTCATTCAGATGCACCTATTGCATTTCAAGAGTTTATGGTGATTCCTGTAAAAGCTGAGACTTTTTCTGAAGCGATGAAAATGGGGTCAGAGATTTTTCATAACTTAAAGCAAGTTTTACACAACCGTAATTTATCAACAGCTGTTGGTGATGAAGGTGGTTTTGCACCAACTTTAGAAGGTACAGAAGACGCTATTGAAACAATTGCTTTAGCGGTTAAAAATGCAGGGTATGTTTTTGGAGATGAAATTAAAATTGCATTAGATTGTGCTGCCGCAGAATTTTTTGTTGATGGAAAATACGACTATTCTAAATTCGAAGGAGAAACAGGTAAAATAAGATCAAGTAAAGAACAGGCTGATTATTTAGCTGAATTAGCAGCAAAGTATCCTATTATATCAATTGAAGACGGTATGGATGAAAATGATTGGGAAGGGTGGAAATACTTAACTGAAAAAATTGGAGATAAAGTACAATTAGTAGGTGATGATTTATTTGTAACTAATGTAGAACGTTTATCTAGAGGGATTGAAAACGGAATTGCAAATTCAATTTTAATAAAAGTAAACCAAATAGGTACTTTAACTGAAACAATTTCAGCTGTAAATATGGCTAAAAATGCAGGTTATACTTCAGTTATGTCTCACAGATCTGGTGAGACAGAAGATAATACCATTGCTGATTTAGCAGTTGCCTTAAACTGTGGTCAAATTAAAACAGGTTCAGCTTCACGATCAGATAGAATGGCGAAGTATAATCAATTACTGAGAATCGAAGAAGAATTGGGTGAAGTTGCTTATTTTCCTAAAGAGAAGGCTTTTAAAATATAGATTATATAATTAGTGTAAATTAAAGCTTCATAAATATTATGAAGCTTTTTTTGTATTATAAATATATAAATCAATGTTATCTTAGGATATTAAAAATCTATGAGTAATGTCTCTTAAAATTATTCAGAATATGGTATCTTGTGCAGGTAAATAATATCCAAAAATTATCAATATAATGTCAGATACCGCTAAATTACAAATAGGAGATAATTCTTATGAATTTCCACTTGTAAAAGGAACAGAAAATGAAGTTGCTATTAATATTAAAACCTTAAGAACTGCAACAAATGGAGTGATAACTATTGATCCAGGTTTTAAGAATACTGGTTCTTGTGAGAGTGCTATTACTTTTTTAGATGGTGAAAAAGGAATTTTAAGATATAGAGGTTTTGCTATTGAGGAATTAGCAGAGAAAGCAGGTTTTTTAGAAGTTGCTTATGCTTTAATTTTTGGAGAATTACCAACTAAAGAAGAGCTTGATAGATTTCATTCAGACATAAAATCTAAGTCTGTAGTAGATGATGATGTTCGTAAAATTTTAGAAGCATTTCCAAAGAGTGCTCATCCAATGGGGATTTTATCTTCATTAACGAGTGCGTTAACAGCATTTAATCCTTCTTCGGTTAATGTAGATTCAAAGGAAGAAATGTACAACGCTATTGTGAAGATATTGGGTAAATTTCCAGTATTAGTCGCTTGGACAATGCGTAAGAAGTCAGGTTTACCCTTAAATTATGGTTCTAAATCTCTAGGATATGTAGAAAATATTATGAAAATGATGTTTGAAGAGCCTAATGAAGAATATGTAATAAATCCTATTATAAAGGATGCGTTGGATAAATTATTTATCCTACATGCAGACCACGAACAAAATTGTTCTACTTCTACAGTAAGAATGGCAGGTTCATCTCATGCAGGTTTATTTGCTTCTTTGTCAGCAGGAATTTCTGCTCTTTGGGGGCCCTTACACGGTGGTGCAAATCAGGCAGTTTTAGAAATGTTAGAAGCTATAAAAGAAGATGGTGGAGATACTAAAAAATATATGGCTAAGGCTAAAGATAAAAATGATTCTTTTCGTTTAATGGGGTTTGGTCATAGAGTTTATAAAAACTTCGATCCAAGAGCGACTATTATCAAAAAGGCAGCAGACGAAGTCTTAAAAGATTTAGGTGTAGAAGATCCTATATTAGAGATTGCAAGAAAATTAGAGCAAGAAGCTTTAAACGACCCTTATTTTGTAGATAGAAAATTATATCCAAACGTAGATTTTTATTCAGGAATTATATATAGAGCTATGGGGATCCCTGTAGAAATGTTTACTGTAATGTTCGCTTTAGGACGTTTGCCAGGTTGGATTGCACAGTGGAAAGAAATGCGTTTAAATAAAGAACCAATAGGAAGACCACGTCAGATTTATACAGGAGAAAACCTGAGATCATTTAAATCAATAGAAAAAAGATAATTTAAATTATTATATTTACCCCAATAAAAAGCTTCATACTACATGAGGCTTTTTTTATAGATATTCCAAATATGTTACAACTTAATATTAAAAATGAAACTTCAAGATTAAGAGCTGTTATCTTAGGAACTGCAAAGAGTAATGGACCAGTTCCAAAAGTTGCCGATTGTTATGATCCAAAAAGTGTACAACATGTTTTAGCAGGAACGTATCCAAAAGAAGAAGATATGATTTTAGAAATGGAGGCAGTTGCCAAAGTTTTTAAAAAATATAATGTTCAAGTTTTTAGACCAGATGTAATTCAAAATTATAATCAAATTTTTTCAAGAGATATTGCTTTTGTTATTGAAGATAAATTTATTGAAGCGAATATTCTGCCAGATAGAGAGCGAGAATACAAAGCAATACATAATGTTATTTCTAAAATAAATCCTGATAACGTAATTGTGCTGCCAGAAGAATGCCATGTAGAAGGTGGTGATGTTATGCCTTGGAATGAATATATTTTTGTTGGTACGTATTCAGGAGTTGATTATCCGGATTTTATTACAGCACGCACAAATATAGATGCTGTGATTGTCTTACAAGAATTATTCCCTCATAAAATTGTAAAGTCTTTTGAGTTAAGAAAATCCAACACAGATCCCAAAGAAAATGCACTGCATTTAGATTGCTGTTTTCAACCGATAGGAAAAGATAAAGCCATTTTACATAAAAATGGATTCTTAATTGAAAGTGAATATGAATGGTTGTTGAATTATTTTGGAAAAGAAAATGTATTTGAAGTTACAAAAGAGGAAATGTATAACATGAATAGTAATGTGTTTTCAATTTCTGAAGAGGTAATCATTTCAGAACAAAATTTTACACGATTAAACTCTTGGTTAAGAGAAAACGGTTTTACAGTCGAAGAAGTTC
>JBNMNZ010000039.1:0-8617 GCA_051276605.1 Polaribacter sp.
CACCGCAAAGTTCTACCGATTTTCCAAATTTGATAGCTCTAACAGTATCTCCATATTTTTCACCAAACAAAGCGATTGCTCCTTCATCAATTGCTTGTTGCATCGGGATGTTTCTTTTTTCTTCTAAAGGAAGTTTACCTTCGATTCTTGCATTTACAAAATTTTCTACTTCACGTAATTCTTCAACAGTTAGCTTAGAAAAGTGAGAAAAATCAAATCGCAAAGATTGAGGTTTTACTAAGGACCCTTTTTGTTCTACATGCGTTCCTAAGATTTCACGCAAAGCTTGATGTAATAAATGAGTTGCAGTATGGTTGCTTGCAGATAATTTTCGCTGTTTTTCGCCAACAATAGCTTTAAACGAGTCATGAATATTAGAGGGTAAGGTTTTTGTAAAATGAATAATAACATTATTCTCTTTTTTTGTGTCTACAATGTAAATAACGTCACCATGAGAATCTTCTAAAAACCCTTTATCACCAACTTGGCCACCTCCTTCTGGATAGAATGGAGTTAGATTAAAAACCAATTGATACATTTCGCCATCTTTTTTAGAGGTTACTTTTCTATATCTAGTAACTTTTACATTCGTTTTTAAAATGTCATAACCTACAAATTCTTGTATAGGATCCTCAATTAAAGTAGTCCAATCATCTGTAGTCATTTCACTTGCAGCACGAGAACGGTTTTTTTGTTTTTGCAACTCCTCTTTAAATCCTTTTTCATCTAAAGTATACCCTTTTTCAGATAAAATTAAAGCTGTTAAATCTATCGGAAAACCATAAGTATCATATAATTCAAAAGCTTTGTCTCCAGAAATTTCCTTTGTTTTTGAAGATGAAACAATACCGTCTAATAAAACCAATCCTTGATCTAAAGCTCTTAAAAAGGATGCCTCTTCTTCTTTAATTACGGTTTGTATCAATTGTTTTTGTGCCTTCAATTCTGGGAAAGCTATTCCCATTTTTTCACTTAAAACAGTTACCAATCGATAAATAAAAGGTTCTTTTTTACCCAAAAAGGTAAAGCCATACCTAACGGCTCTTCTTAAAATTCTACGAATTACATAACCAGCACCAGTATTACTTGGTAATTGTCCGTCGGCAATAGAAAAAGCGACAGCCCTTACATGATCTGAAATTACACGAATTGCAATATCTTGCTCTAAATTATCACCATACTTTACATTAGTTATGGTCTCAATTTCTCTAATTATTGGCGTAAAAATATCTGTATCATAATTAGATTGCACACCTTGTAAAACCATACATAAGCGTTCAAAGCCCATTCCAGTGTCAATATGTTTGTTCGGTAATTCTTCTAACCTGCCTGAAGCTTTGCGATTGTATTGCATAAAAACCAAGTTCCAGATTTCTACGACATGAGGATGGTCTTCATTGATTAAAGTGCTACCATCAACTTTTGCTTTTTCTTCTGCAGAACGAATATCAACATGAATTTCAGAGCAAGGTCCACAAGGTCCTTGTTCGCCCATTTCCCAAAAGTTATCCTTTTTATTTCCTTTTAAAATTCGGTCTTCAGAAATAAACTGTTTCCACAAGTCATAAGCTTCTGTATCCATGTCTAGATTATCAGCATCATCACTTCCTTCAAAAACAGTTACATATAAAATGTCTTTGTCAATTTTGTAAACTTCAGTTAGTAATTCCCAAGCCCAAGCAATTGCTTCCTTTTTAAAATAATCTCCAAAAGACCAATTTCCTAACATTTCAAATAATGTATGATGATAGGTGTCATAGCCAACTTCCTCCAAGTCGTTATGTTTCCCAGAAACACGTAAACATTTTTGAGAATCTGTAATTCTATTTTTGTTTGGTTTTCCGTTTCCTAAAAAATATTCTTTAAAAGGTGCCATTCCAGAATTCACAAACATTAATGTTGGATCATCTTTTGTAACCATTGGAGCAGAAGGAACTACTAAATGGGATTTTTCTTGAAAAAAATTTAAAAAAGTGGCGCGGATATCTTGAGATTTCATAAAAAAGGAGTTTCCAGCTATGTTGGGTTATATTAATTTATTTTTAAAAAACCACTTTTAAAAAGCAGTTGTAAAACATTTTGTAAATTTGCTTGTTATTATAAAGAGTTTTTAAAATTGAAAACTAATTATAAGCACAAAAATAGTACATTTAGCAATATGGCAAAAGTAAAATATTATTATGATGAGGATACGCTTTCTTACAGAAAAATTACTGTAGATAAGAGTAACTATTATAGAAGAATACTTTTTAGTTTTTTAGGGATCATTTTAATTGCTTTTTTTGGCTTCATTGGTTTTAGTCAAATTATTATGTCTCCGTCAGAAAGAGCTCAAAAAAGAGAGTTTAAAAATTTAAAATTACATTATGTGTTATTGGGCAAGAGAATGGATGAAAACGCTCTAATTTTATCGCAATTACAGGAAAGAGATAATAATATTTATAGAAGTTATTTTGAAGCAAACCCTATTTCTGAAGAACAGCGTAAAGCTGGTTTTGGTGGTGTAAATAGGTATAAGAGTTTAGAGGGTTTTGATAATTCTAAATTGATTAAAAAACTCACAAAAGAAGTAGATATTTTATCTAAACAAATGGTCGTGCAATCGAAATCTTTAGATGATATTGTTGCTTTAGCCAAAGAGAAAAAAGATATGTTAGCCTCTATTCCTGCAATATTACCAATTGAAAAAGGTGATTTTTATGTAGCTTCTGGTTATAAAATGAGGATGCATCCTATTTTAAAAATCAATAAGTTTCATAAAGGAATGGATTTTACTTCGGCAACAGGAACTCCAATTTATGCTTCAGGAAATGGAAGAGTAAGTAGGGCACAAAGAAGCAGTACTTTTGGTAAAGTAGTTTATATAGAGCATGGTTATGGTTATAAAACTATTTACGCACACATGAGTAAAATAAAAGTAAAAAGAGGGCAAGAGGTAAAAAGAGGAGATTTAATTGGGTTTGTTGGTAATACAGGTTTGTCTGTTTCTCCTCATTTGCATTATGAAGTTCATAAAAATGGTCGCCCTTTAAATCCAATAAATTTTTATTATGGAAATTTAACTTTGGACGAATTTGCAGCTTTACAAAAAACCTCAGAAGAAAGTCAATCCTTAGATTAATTATGCACGTAAATTTACCTGAAAAAAGATATTACAAAATAGGGGAAGTTGCCAAAGCTTTTGAAGTAAATACTTCCTTAGTTCGTTTTTGGGAAAAAGAATTTGATATTATAAAACCT
This sequence comes from Polaribacter sp., assembly GCA_051276605.1. Lineage (GTDB taxonomy): Bacteria > Bacteroidota > Bacteroidia > Flavobacteriales > Flavobacteriaceae > Polaribacter. The sequence continues at coordinate 3,241 of JBNMNZ010000039.1, forward strand.
AAAAAGAACGCAAAAGGTAATAGACTTTTCACTCAAGAAGATGTTAAGAATCTTAAATTAATCTTTAATTTAGTAAAAGAAAGAGGTTTCACTTTAGATGGGGCAAAACAGAGACTCAAGAAAAATCCTGAAGGAATTTTTAATAATCACGAGATTATTAGCAGATTAGAAGCTGTTAAAGCAGAACTGCTTCAAATTAAAAATCAACTTTAAAGCTTAAAATTTAACTCTTTTTTTTAGATATAGAAACACTTTATGATTCCTTAGCAGGGAATTTTAATTTACTAAGTATCTCTAGTTTTTATAATTTACTATGCGCGCATAATAATTTTTGTTATATTTGAAGATGTAAAAGCTGATAATTCAGCAGAGTTTAGCAATTAAAAACAACTATAAAATATCAATATTATGCCAAAAAAGTATGTAGATCTCGAAACACTTAAATACATACTTTATGATATTCACAAATTAGAAGACTTACTGACTAGAGAAAGATTTAAAGAACATGATTTAGAATCTTTAGACCTTTTTATAGACTCTGTAAAAGAATTTTCTGATCGAGAGTTGTATCCCTATTTCAAAGAAATGGACGAAACGCCTGCATATCATAAAGATGGAACCGTAATTGTTCACGAACAAGTTAAAAAAGTAATGGAGCAGGCAGGAGAAATGGGTATTATTTCTGCTTCTTTTGATTATGAAGCAGGAGGATTACAGATTCCTTTTACAGCATTACAGGCAGCAGTTTATGTAATGGATGCTGCAAATAATCACTTACCAGGTTATGTGGGTTTAACTAGTGGTTCAGCAGAATTAATTATCGAATTTGGGGACAAAAAGTTGAATGAAACTTATGTACCAAAAATGCTTTCTGGACATTGGGGAGGCACGATGTGTTTAACAGAACCACAAGCAGGTAGTTCTTTATCAGATATTGTTACAAAAGCAACTTCAACAGAAGAAGGTTACTACAAAATTACAGGACAAAAAATATTTATTTCTGGAGGAGACAATCAGTTTTCAGAAAATATAGTGCATTTAGTTTTAGCAAGAATTGAAGGCGCTCCAAAAGGAACAAAAGGAATTTCTCTTTTTGTGGTTCCTAAAAACAGACCAAAACAAGATGGGGCTTTAGAATATAATGATGTAATGACCATAGCAGATTTTCAGAAAATGGGTCAACGAGGTTATTGTACAACGCACCTTGGTTTTGGTGATACGGATGATTGTAGAGGTTGGCTTGTAGGTGAAGAACATAAGGGTTTAAATCAAATGTTTTTAATGATGAATGGTGCAAGAATAGCTGTTGGGCGAGGTGCTGCTGCAATTGCAATGGCTGCTTACAGAGCTTCTTTGCAATATGCAAATGAAAGGCCTCAAGGAAGAAAATTGTCTGCTGATGGAAAGAAAAATCCATCAGAAAAACAGAGTTTAATTATAGAACATCCAGATGTTAGAAGGATGTTGTTATTGCAAAAATCAATCGTAGAAGGTTCTTTAAGTTTGGTGCTTTTGGCTTCAAAATATCATGATATTGTAACAGCAGCGACATCTAAAGAAGAAAAAGAAAAATATCATTTGTTGTTGGAGATGATTATTCCGATTGTTAAAACCTATCCATCAGAAGCGGGTGCAGAGTCTGTAGATAATGGATTGCAAGTTTTAGGAGGTTATGGTTTTTGTACAGATTTTAGTTTGCAACAATATTATAGAGATATTAGAATTTCTTCCTTATATGAAGGTACAACAGGAATTCAATCGCAAGATTTATTAGGTAGAAAAGTGCCAATGCAGAATGGAAAAGCATTAGAACTATTGGTTGCTGAAATAATGCAAACAATTACGCTTGCTTCTTCGGATGATGAACTAAAAAAATATGGAGCTGTTTTAGCAGATAAATTAAAACTTTCTCAAAAAGTACTAGGTCATTTAATGCCTTTTGCGATGAAAGGAAATTACGAACGCTATTTAGCAGACGCTAATTTGTTTATGGAATATATGAGCATTGTTGTTTTAGGTTGGTTGTGGTTAGAAATGGCTGTTGATGCTAAAAATGAGCTGGGGAATTCTAATAGAAAATATTCAGAAACTTTTTATGAAAGTAAAATTCATACGATGAGATTCTACTTTAAATATGAAGTTCTAAAGACGAATTCATTAGCAGAATCTTTAATGAGTGATGAGGTATTGATAATTAAGAACGATAAAGAATACATCATATAATGACACATGTTTCAGAACAATTTAATTTAGAGGATAAGGTTGCAATTATAACAGGTTCTAGCAAAGGAATAGGAAAAGCAATTGCGAAAGGTTTAGCGCAAAATGGAGCACAAGTTATTATTAGTAGCAGAAGTCAAGATGCTTGTAATGAAGTTGCAAGAGAATTTACAGACCAAGGCTTAAAAGCAATAGGAATAGCTTGTCATATTGGTAAAGAAGACCAGCGTAAAAACTTAGTTGATAAAACAATTGAAGCTTTTGGAAGAATTGATGTTTTAGTAAATAATGCAGCTATCAATCCTGTTTACAGCCCAATTGAAGATGTTGATCCCGAAATTTTTGATAAAATTATGGATGTAAATGTAAAAGCTCCATGGTCTTTATCAAATTTGGTTTTGCCATATTTAAAAGCAAATAAAAACGGAAGTATTATTAATATTGCATCCGTAGAAGCATTAACACCAGGTTTTGGTTTAGGGATTTATAGTACAAGTAAAGCTGCTATTTTAATGCTGACTAAGAATCAAGCAAAAGAATGGGGACAATACGGAATCAAAGCCAACGCCATTTGCCCCGGTTTGATTAAAACAAAATTCAGTGCAGCATTATGGCAGAATGAAAAAATGCTAAATAAGTTAGAAAAATCAATTCCAAGTGCAAGAATGGGAATGCCAGAAGAAATTATTGGGTTAGCATGCTTATTGGCTTCTGATGCAGGAAATTATATGACAGGTGGAGTATACACAGTCGATGGAGGTTATATGATTGCAGGATAAAAAGTTTTTAAAAATAAAAAAGATCCATAAAGAAACATAGCCAATGTTTTCTATGTCTCTATGTGTTAAAATATAAATTCTATTTATGAACTTCGAATACTCAGATACATCAAAAGAATTACAACAAAGACTAACAAGCTTTATTGAAGAGCATGTTGCTCCCATAGAACAAGAATATATTACTTTTCAAAGTGATGCAACTAATATGTGGAAGCGTTTCCCTAAAACAGAAATGTTGAAACAGAAAGCAAAAGATGCAGGTTTATGGAACTTGTTTTTACCTAAAGATTATGGAGATTTAAGTCCAGGATTAAGCAATTTAGAATATGCCCCATTAGCAGAAATTATGGGGCGCAAAATTTGGGTTTCAGAAATTTTCAACTGTTCCGCTCCAGATACTGGTAATATGGAAGTATTAGCAAAATACGGAAATGAAGCACAAAAAGAACAATGGTTAAGACCACTAATGAATGGAGAAATTCGTTCTGCTTTTTTAATGACAGAACCTCAAGTTGCTTCATCAGATGCTACAAATATCGAAACTTCCATTGTTTTAGACGGTGATGAATATGTCATTAATGGGAAAAAATGGTGGTCTTCTGGAGCTATGGATCCACATTGTAAAGTGGCAATTGTGATGGGAAAAACCGATGGTTCAAAACCAAGGCATCAACAACAAAGTATGGTTTTAGTGCCAATGAATACAAAAGGATTAGAAATCGTAAGACCACTATCGGTTTTAGGGTTTTACGATTCGCCAGAAGGTCATGCAGAAATCATATTAAAAAATGTTCGCGTACCAAAGGCTAATTTAATTTTGGGTGAAGGAAGAGGTTTCGAAATTGCGCAAGGACGCCTTGGGCCCGGTAGAATACATCATTGTATGCGTTTGGTTGGGATGGCCCAATATGCATTAGAAATCATGTCTCAAAGAACCTTAGAAAGAGAAACTTTTGGGAAAAAGTTTTATGAGTATAGTAGCATTCGTCATGAAATTGCAAAATCACAATGCGAAATAGAACAAGCACGTTTACTAACACTTTCTGCTGCTGATAAAATGGATAAAGCAGGCAATAAAGAAGCGAAAGATATTATCGCGATGATAAAGATTGTTGCTCCAAATATGGCACAAAAAGTGATTGATAGAGCAATGCAAATTTTAGGAGGAAAGGGTGTTGGGCCAGACACGTATTTGCCACATTATTTTGCGATTGCAAGAATGTTACGATTGGCAGATGGCCCTGATGAAGTACACATGTATCAATTAGGGAAAAGCTGTATTAAAAAATATGGTAATAACTCATGAGCAATCAAAAAGTAAGAGAAGGCGAAGCCTTACCAGAAGAAGCTTTAAAAAAATATTTACAAGAAATAAAGCTAATTAATTCTGTAGAGAGCAAATTGTTTGTTCAACAGTTTACGCATGGGTTTTCTAATTTAACTTATTTGTTACAGATAGAAAATAAAGAATTCGTTTTAAGAAAACCACCAAAAGGAGCCATTAAAAGAGGTCATGATATGAATCGTGAATTCAAAGTACAAAGTGCTGTGCATAAAGCATACTCTAAGGTTCCAAAAATGTATGGTTTTTCTGATGATGAGACTATTTTAGGAAGTGACTTTTACATCATGGAAAAAGTAGAAGGTGTCATTCTTAATTACAAAGAAGCGAAACAGAGAAATATCCCAGAAAAAGACTACAAAAATATTGCAAACTCTTGGTTAGACGCTCTAGTAGAGTTACATAATGTAGATTATAATGCAATTGGTTTGGCAGATTTAGGAAAGCCTGATGGATATGTGCAAAGACAAATTTCGAACTGGGGAAAACAATATCTAAAGGCAAAAACAGATGAATATCCAGAAGCAGAGATGGTTATGAATTGGATGGAAGAGCACCAACCTAAGGAATATGATCATTGCTTAATTCACAACGATTTTAAGTATGATAATGTTGTTTTCAAGGATGACTCTTGGCAAGAAGTTTCTGCGGTTTTAGATTGGGAAATGGCAACTTTAGGAGATCCATTAATGGATTTAGGAACCTCTTTAGGGTATTGGACAGTTGCAACAGATCATGATTTTGTGAAACAAGGAATTCCATCTCCAACTGTTTTTGAAGGAAATCCTACAAGAAGTGAAATCGCTGAAATGTATGCACAAAAATCCGGTAGAAATGTAGATAATTTGATTTTCTATTATGTTTTTGGGCTGTTTAAAATAGCAGTTATTGCACAACAAATTTATTATAGATTTGAGAAAGGATGGACTACAGACCCACGTTTTGCTAATTTAAATAAAGCGGCAGAGTTATGTTGTAAACTAGCATTAAAAGCGATCAAAACAAAATCAATAGATTAGAGGTGTCAGAAAATCAT
>JBNMNZ010000040.1:0-8560 GCA_051276605.1 Polaribacter sp.
ATAAAGTAGGAATTAAAATCACCGAAATCAGCAACAAGAAACCATGAATTATAGCAGCCATTTTACTTCTTCCTCCAGATTGAATATTTGCAGAACTTCTTACAATTACTTGTGTAATTGGTAAACCACCAATTAATCCAGAAATAATGTTACCCGCTCCCTGTGCTAGTAATTCTCTATTTGTTGGTGTTACATTTTTATGAGGATCTAATTTATCTGTAGCTTCTACACATAATAAAGTTTCTAAACTTGCAACCAAAGCAATTGTAAATGCTACCACCCAAATATCTGGGTTAGAAATTGCGTTAAAATTCGGAAAACTAAATTGACTTAAAAAAGAATCTAAATTATCTGGCACAGGAACACTGACTAAATGAGAGGCGCTAATAGCAAATTTAGAATTAGATGCTGTTACAAAAAAGTAAACAATACCAAGGACTACTGCAACTAGAGGTCCTTGTACTATTTGAAAAACCTTTCCTTTTTTTGATAAGACACTACTCCAAAGTAATAGGATACCTAGACTAATAATTCCGATTAAAGTAGAACCTAAATTAATGTTGTTTATAGAATTGATTATTTCTGAAAATGTGTTTTCTCCATTAACTTGAAAGAAAGTCAAATTACCTTCAGGATCCGCATCATATCCAAAAAAATGAGGAATTTGCTTTAGAATTATGATAATTCCAATTCCTGTTAGCATTCCTTTTATAACGGATGAAGGAAAATAATACCCTATAATTCCTGCTTTTAAAACGCCAAATATTAATTGAATAACACCCCCTAAAACTACAGCAACTAAGAAGTTTTCATAACCACCTAATGTGCCAATTGCAGTTAAAACGATAGCTGCTAAACCTGCTGCAGGTCCACTTACTCCTATTTTAGACCCACTTAAGAACCCTACGATTACTCCACCAATAATTCCTGCAATTAATCCAGAAAAAAGAGGTGCGCCACTTGCTAATGCAATACCTAAACATAAAGGTAATGCTACGAAAAACACCACAATACTTGCAGGTAAATCGTTTTTAATATATTTAAACATATATATAAATAATTTTGTCTCTAAATAATTTTATTTAGAGTATTTTAAATTTAAAAGATGATTGAACTTGTCTTAATTAATGAGATGTTATGACAAGAATTCTGGTGGTGGAGTTGTTCTTTTTGGATATTCTGAAGTGTAGTTTTTAGATCCAAAACGGACATTTTTCTTTTTTTGAATATCGTTTAATAATAAAGTTCCAAAAGATTCTGTTGAATGAAATTTAATTTCTAAATCTTTTGAGGTCTCTTTTCCTTTGTTCTCTTCTTCTTCATTCATGTCGAGAAAAAAAGCAATATGTTGGCCATCATCGATCAAACTAATTACTGAAGGAGTAATCAATAAAATTGAAAAAAGTAATGTAAAGAAAAGTGCAATTTTAACTCTCAATGATAGAATATTTCTTTTAGTAAATCAAAAATAAGAAAGGTTTTTTAAATAATCGTAATAATAATTAAAAATTACTTAAAAGCTTTATTTCATCAGCAATAATCCAACCTAATTTTCCATCAGCTAATTTTATCTTTTTCCAGTTATCTAAACTATCTAAGACTAAAACTTTCGTACCTTCATGAAGGGTAAAAACTTCTTCAGAATTTAAAGTTGGGGCATTTCTTACTGCTGTTTTTTTAGTGAAAACAATAGCTTCTTTGTTGTTTTTAGAACGTAAATATTGACTGTAAGTAACTAGATAAGAAGTGATTAGAATAATAAAACTTAAAGCGCTTGTTGCAAAGTAAAAACGTTTTTTAGAAGGAGATATTGCAAAATAGAATAATAAAAAGAATAAACTTCCTAAGAAAGAAAATACAATAATGACAATTGCCCATTGATTGTAAGAAAGCATTTGTAAGTAGTTTTTATTAAACTTTTGAAATACTGTTTTTGGCAATTCTTTAATATTATCTAATGCTAAACGTTTTGCAAAAACCAAATTATTTTTTACATCTTCGTTTAAAGGGTTTAGTTTTAAAGACTTTTCATAATGGTAAATTGAGGGGCCAACTTTGTTTAATTTGTAATAACAGTTACCTAAGTTATAATGCAATTCTGACGAAACTAAACCTTGTGCTTCTATTTTTTTGTACAACGCTATAGCTTGTTCAAACTTTTCGTTTTTATATAAATCATTTGCAGAAGAAAACGATTCGCTTGCAGTTTGAGCAAAGATTACATTGGTAATTATAAGTAATAAAAAAAGGATTTTCTTCATTTTATAATTGTTTATCTAATTGAACGATTACTAGTTTTGCTCTTTCAAATTCTTGCTTCATTTCTGTATTTGTTATTGGAGAATAACGCGCAAGGTCTGAATGTTCTAAAACCTCTATAAATTGTTTTATAGAAGTATCATCAACATTTCTTTGTTGTAAAATTTGAGCTATTTTCTCTTTGCTAATATCCGCAATTTCAATGCCTAGTTTTGCTTTTAAATAGTTGTGTAAAGCACGTTCTAAAGCTTCATAAAAAGCTTCTTTTTTACCTAACTGTTTTTGTGCTTCAGATAAATATTTTTTAGCCAATCTTTCTGCCTTTCTTTGTTTTCTTCCAATAACATCACTATTGCGTTTCTCGTTATTTTTGGCAATAAAAATTCCTATAGGAATAATTAATAAAGGGAGGAATAACAATAAATAAAACAAGTTAGACTTGTAGAAATCTGGAGTTTCTTTAGCTACAAATTTGCTTTTTGTTTGAATGTATCTAAAGTTCTTCGCTGAAGAAACAACTGCTTGTTTTTGTATTATATTGCTGTTTTTGTTCGTGTTATTTGTGATCAATTCTTTTCCTTCTAAAACATCAACAAACAAATCTTCTGTATCAACTGTTTCGTATTTTTCTGCATCAGGATTAAAATACGAAAAAGTAACATTTGGTATTTTATATTTTCCTTTGTATTGAGGTACAACGGTGTAAATATCAGTTACTGAGCCGGTAATTCCATTAGCAGCAACCCGAACTCTTTCTTTTCTTTCTGGTTGATATTTCTCTAATTCAGCAGGAGTTTTAACCGTTGGTAATTCAAATAGTTTTAAATTTCCTTTACCAGATACAACTACTTTTATTTGTGATGATTCGTTTGCTTTTAAGGCACTTTTACTCAATGAAACATCAAACTTAAATTTACCAACAGCGCCTGTAAAATTTTCTGGCTTATTTTCTAAAGGAAGACTTTTAGGACTGACATTTTTTTTAGTGGAAGCAAATTCTTTTTTAATATTTTTTGTAATTACATTTCCAAAAAAATCTACTCTCCCTGTTGGAACCCCAATAACAATATCCATTTTCATGGGGTCGATTGTCAGCTTTCCTGTTTTTGTAGGAATTAACAACGCCTTTTGAAGTACAATATATCTATAGTTTTCGTTATTGTATTTTCCCGTTTTTACAGGAAAACCATTTATTTTAATTTCTTGATTCCAAAAGCCATTGTATTGTGGAGCCTCTGTAACCGAGGTATCATAAACACTAATGTTTTCGCTTACATATAACCTATATTCTACATAAATTCCTTCGCCAACAAAAGGTTTAGATTTAGAAACTTCTGCAACTAAATGTATGTTTTGTTGTGCTATATAATTTGGGTCATTCGGGTTTTCAGCGATATCAACAGGTTTCAAAACAATGATTTTCATCATTTTTGAATTTAAATTACTTCCTCTGTACTTAATATTTGCAGGACTAATAATAAGTTCTCCTTTCCTTTCTGGTTTTATTATATATGTGTAAGATTGAGAGAAACTCACCTTTCCATTAATCCAAGATTGACTAACAGATTGACTTGGTCCTTGGATAATTCTAAAGCCTTTAAAATCTGGTGGCGTAAAATTATCGGCACCTTGTTTGTTCACAGAAAACTCTATGCGTAAACGTTGGTTTAAACCTAGTTTATTTTTACTCACTTTAACTTTTAATTCTGCTTTTTGTGCAAGAATTGAAAGTGATAATAAGCTTATAAATATTGATATGTAAAATTTCAACTTCATATTTGCTTCTCTTAACCTCTCCAAAAAGGAGAAATACTCTTTCTTAATTTTTTATGTAACAACGATCTGTAATTTCTAATAAGATGTATTAAAAGAATTTTCAAAAATATGATTTTTCTTTTCCTTAAGAAGCATTAAACAAGAGCTATTACCAATCTTTTTCTTGTTTTATTTTTTTGCCCTGTGCCTTTTTAGCATTCATTTTCTTTTGAGTCTTTTTTTCCTCATTATTTAAGCTTTCTAATAGTTGCTTAATTTGTTGAGGAGACATTTTTCCTTTTTGAGGTTTAGGCTTCTCTTTTTGATCTTTCTTAGGGTCTTGCTTTTTATCTTTATCTCCCTCACCGTCTTTGTCTTTGTCCTCCTTTTTCTCCTTGTCATCATCACCTTCCTTCTTATCCTTGTCCTTATTTTTATCGTCTTTATCTTCTTTATCCTTGTCTTTATCGTTTTTCTTGTCTTTGTTTTTCTGCTTTTCTTTCTCTAGTTTATCTTGAGCTACCGCTAAATTATAACGAGTTTCATCATCATTAGGATTATTTCTTAACGAGTTTTTATAAGCATCCACAGCGCTTTGGTAGTTTTTAGTTTCCATCATAGAATTACCTAAATTATGGTACGCTTCTGATTTGGTATATTTATCTGTGGCCGTTTTTGCAGTTAACTCATATTGAGGTACAGCTTCTTTAAAGTTTTTATTTTCATACAAAGCATTGCCTAAATTATAACTTGCTTTGTTATAAGATGAACTTTCATCTAAGGCTTTTTTGTAAGCGACAGAAGCATCTGAGAATTGTTTTTGTTGAAACAGTACATTGCCTTGTCTAACCATTTTTCTAGCCTTACGCTGCAAAGCAATAGAATCTTTTTGTGCAAGAATACCTGTTGATGAAAACAGCATCAAGCATAAAATAAGTATGTTTTGTGAAAGTTTCATTTTTTATTTTTTTACCTTTTCTTCATTAAATAAATCAACTTTTCTTAACCATTTTGTTTTCTTGTCAAATAAGAAAACATCCAAAAGTAAAAATAAAACTCCTATTGCTAAAAACCATTGAAATTGATCTTTGTAATCAGAAAATTGCTTCGTTTCAAATTCACTTTTTTCGGCATTTGCAATAATGTCTGAAATCTTTTTTACAGGAATTTCAGTAACATTTCCATCCATATACTCTCCACTAGCTGCATCTGCAATTCCTTGTAAAACTTTTGGCATTAGTTTGGTAATTACGGTTTCTCCTTTATTGTCTTTTTTATAGCCATTTAAAGATCCATTTAAACGTATAGGAATTGGACCACCTTTTTCTGCACCAACACCAACAGTATATATCTTTACACCTTCATTAGCCAGATTTAGGGCTACTTGTTTGGTTTCTTCTTGATGGTCTTCACCATCAGAAATAATGATTAAAAACCTATTGGTTTGCTCATTATTATTATAATAGGTTTTTGCTAATTCTAATGCTTCTTTAATGGCTGTTCCTTGACTAGAAACCATATCTGGATTTGCATTTTGCAAAAACATACTTGCAGCTGCATGATCTGTTGTTATTGGTAAAAGTGGATATGAATTACCTGCATAAATAATAATACCAACTCGATCACTTCCTAATTTATCAATGATTTTAGAAATAATTTGTTTTGCCTTTTCTAATCTGTTAGGCGCAATGTCTTCTGCCAACATACTTCTAGAAACATCCAAAGCAAAAACGACATCTACACCTTCTCTTTTCACCGTTTTTAGTTTAGATCCCATTTTAGGATTTACCAAAGAAATTACTAAAAAAGCAATTCCTAATAACAACATTATCAGCTTTAAGGTAGACTTAAAAGTGGATGAATTTGGAGCTAATATTTTTAATAAATCAGGATTAGAAAATTTACGTTGGGTCCTTTTTTTCCACCATAAAACCAATAGAAAAACAACAATCATTGCAGGAATAATTGCTAGTAAATAAAAATAAATTGGTTCTTCTAATTTGTACATTTTAAATAAAGCTCTTAAATAATGTATTTCTTAATAAGAATTCAAGTAATAATAAACCAAGAGCCAATAGTACTAAAGACCTATACATTTCTTGGTAATTATAATATTTAAATTCTTCTATTTTTGTTTTTTCGAGTTTGTCAATTTCATCATAAATTTCTTTTAATGAAGTATTATCTGTTGCTCTAAAATATTTTCCATTTGTTTCCTTGGCTATTTCTTTTAGTAAATCTTCATCAATCTCTACTTGCTGTTTCCTAAAGTTTAACCGCCCTGTTCTTGGGTCTTTACTCCAAGGAAAATCGGCCATTCCATTAGTTCCAATTCCTACGGTATAAACTTTAATACCTAGTTCTTTTGCGAGTTCTGTTGCCGTTCTTGGATCTATATTTCCAGAGTTGTTTACACCATCAGTTAATAAAATGATAACCTTACTTTTTGCCTTACTTTCTTTAAGTCTATTTACACCAGAACCCAACCCCATACCAATGGCAGTACCTCCTTCTAGTTGTCCCCATTTTAATTCAGAGATTGTGCGTTTTACAATAGCTTTATCGCTAGTAATTGGCGTTTGAGTAAAACTTTCTCCTGCATAAACTACAATACCAATTCTGTCATTTGGTCTTCTGTCAACAAAATCTATAGCTACCTTTTTTAAAGCTTCTAATCTGTTTGGTTTTAAATCTCTAGCCAACATACTTGCAGAAACATCAATAGCCATTACGATATCTATACCACTATTTGTTTTTGTTTTTTTACTTACAGAAACATTTCTTGGTCTTGCTAAAGCTACAATTATTGCAGCCAAAGCGAGTATTCTTAAAAGAGATAAAATTGGTTTTAATTTTGATAGAAGTGATTCTTTTACCTTAAACCCTTTAACACTTGGCATGGTTAAAATTGCAACATTTTTTTTGCGCATAAAGAAATACCAAACTGCTAAAAATGGAATTAAAATTAGCAGCCATAAAAATTCTGGGTTTAAAAATTCAAAATTATTCCAATTCATCATCTTCTATAATTGGTTTAGGTTTTAAACTACTAACAATATCTTCAGCATCTTTTCTGTCTTCTTCAATTTCTAAAGATAAAGGCTTCGATTTTGCAAACTTTACTAAATCTGCTTCTTGTAATAATTCTTTTAGTTTCTTAATCGTTTCTTTTGATGCCTGTATCGTTTCTACGTCATTAAAATCTTTTAGTGTTTCCAGAATTTCATCGGTAGTTTTTTCTAAGGCAGGCACTTTTAATTCACGCTCAATATAACCCCGTACAATTTCTGTTAACTCACTGTAGTATTCTTTGACTTTATTGTTTTGCCAAAGTAATTTTTCATCCAACTCATTCAACTTATAAATAGCTTCTTCGTAAGGAGGTAAAGCTCTATAGGTAGGTTCGTCATCTTCTGTTTTTTGTTTTCTGATGACAAACCAGTAAATCCAGAAGCCTATAATTGCTAAAGCAGCCAAAAGGATGTAGATGTATATTTTGAAATCATCAAAAGTATAAGGCTCTGCCTTAATCGCCTTTATCGGAAATTTCTTAATTTTTGTAGTGTCAATTGCAACGGTAACGACATTTATTAACAGAGAATCTGTTAGATATGCCTGGTTTTTTACAAACACCTGTTGTTGAGGAATATAGAATGCTCCACTATCAAAACCAGTTATTACATACTTTTGAATTAGCATATAATTAAGGGTGTCAATTCTAGAAGAATCGATAACCTCTAAACCTTTTAATTCGAGCTTTGGAAGAATTACATTCTCAGTTTCATTTACAGAAATTCTTAAATTAAACTGCTCACCAATTCTAATTCGCGAAGTTTCAACTTGTGCTTTTACCATCGGGTTTTGTCCAAAAGCAATTGCTGAAATTAATAGAAAAATATGTAAAATATATATTTTCATTTTTATTTATCTTCCTTTATGTTTAAAATAGCCTAATAATTTTTTCACGTAACCTTCATCAACCCTAGTGTTAATTGTTCCTGCACCACTTTTTTTAAAAGTATTGGTGTAATAATCGGTTAATCTTAATGCGTTTTCTTTGTAATTTATTCGGATAGATTTTGATGCGGTATTGACCAATTGAACACTACCCGATTCAGCATCTAACATTTGCACCATTCCTAAATTCGGAATTTCTTCATCGTGCTTATCATATATTCTAATACCAGTTAAATCGTGTTTTTTTGCTGCAATTTTTAATGTTTTTTCATAATCATCATCCATAAAATCGGATAACATAAAAACAATGGCTCTTTTTTTCATCACACTTGATAAAAATTTTAAAGCTGCAGAAAGGTCTGTTTTTTTACTTTTTGGTTTAAATTCTATTAACTCTCTAATAATTCTTAAAACATGACTTTTTCCTTTTTTTGGAGGAATAAACAATTCGATGTCATCAGAAAAAAGAATTAACCCTACTTTGTCATTATTTTGAGTGGCAGAAAAAGCTAAGGTTGCAGCAATTTCTGTAACAGTATCTTTTTTAAACTGTGTTGCTGTACCGAATGATTCTGAACCTGAAACATCG
>JBNMNZ010000041.1:0-8555 GCA_051276605.1 Polaribacter sp.
TAAAAGCGATATAAACAACACCGACACTTTTATTGTTATGATCTGTTGTTGGACCTGCATTTCCTGTCACTGCAATTGCGCAATCAGTTTGTAGCTTTTCTTTGACTCCTCTTGCCATTTCTATAGCCACTTCTTTACTAACTGCGGTATATTCTTCTATAGTTTCTTTAGAAACACCTAGCAGATTAACTTTTGTTTCTGCTGTATAGGCAACAATACTTCCTTTATAATATGCTGAAGACCCTGCAACGGAAACTAAAGTTGCAGCAATTTTACCTCCTGTTAAGCTTTCTGCTGTCGAAATTGTTTGGTTCCTTTTTATGAGCATCTCGCCCACTCTTTTCTCTAAAGAACTATCGTCGTCTATACCTGTTATAATCTCTGGAATTAGTTGATAAAGTTCATCTACTTTTTCATGCAACACTGTTTCAATAATTTCTTTGTTTTCGCCTTTGGCGGATAACCTTAAACGAACTCTGCCAAAAGAGGGTAAATACGCTAACTTGATATAGGTTGGTAGATTATTTTCGAAACCTTCAATTCTTTCTGCAATCATACTTTCTCCTTGTCCATAAGTCATAATCGTTTTATGAAGGATAAAAGGTAATTTAAACTGCTGCTGAATTCTTGGTAAAACTTCATTCGTAATGAGTCCTTTCATTTCATAAGGAACTCCAGGAAGCGACACAAAGACAGTTTCATTTTCATAAAACCACATTCCGGGTGCTGTCCCAAATTTATTCATTAATAAAGTCGCTTTTGAAGGCAATTGTGCTTGTGCTCTTTGCACCTCTTTAAAAGGATATTTTATTCTTTTGAACAATCCTTTAATGTGTGCTACTACCTCTGGGTGTTCTACAACTTCATCATCATTGAAAAACTCAGCGATTGTTTTCTTAGTAATATCATCTTTTGTGGGCCCTAAACCGCCTGTAATAATTACAATATCTACTCTTTCTTGCGCTTCCTTAAAAGCGTTTAAAATGTGTTGCTTATCATCTTGAATAGATGTTATCTGATATACTGAAACTCCGATTTTATTCAATTGCTGACCAATCCATTGCGAATTTGTATCTACAATCTGACCGATGAGAATTTCATCTCCAATAGTTATAATTTCTGCGTTCATTCTTTATTTTTCGCTTTTATACAAAGGTACATTCTTTTAAAATGTAAAAAACTTTAGTTAAAATTCATTTACAATTATTATAATGTATATTTTTACGGCAAATATAATGACGAGTATAAATGACTACTAAAAATTACGCTTTAATTACAGGTGCTAGCCAAGGTTTAGGGAAATACATAGCGATGGATTTAGCCAAAAGAAATTATCATATTTTATTGGTTGCTTTACCAAACGAAAATTTGAGTAGTGTCGCTTCAGAAATTTCAAAACTAAACATAAAAGTTGATTTTTTTGAAACAGATTTAACAAAAAAAGAAAATATTTTAGATTTGGTACAGTGGGCGAATAAATACCCCATTGAAGTGTTAATTAATAATGCGGGGTGTGGTGGCTCAAAATATATAAATGACGCTAGTTTCGACTATATAGACAGTATCATCCTACTAAACAATAGAGCGACTGCACAGATTACAACCTCATTAATTACAAACCTTACCAAACAACGCAAAAGTTATATTTTAAATGTTTCAAGCATGGCTGCTTTTAGTCCTATTGGCTATAAGACCGTGTACCCAGCTTCAAAAAAATTTACTGAATTTTTTTCGCTTGGATTGCAAGAGGAGTTAAAATCTAAAAACGTAACCGTTTCTGTGGTTTACCCTGGCCCCATGAAAACAAACCCCGATGTATCCCAAAGAATTGAAAAACAAAGTAAGTTTGTCAATGCAGGCGTTATTGAACTAGAGGATGTGGCAAGAATTTCTATAAACAAGTTGTTCGCAGGAAAAAACAGAATAGTTATTGGAAAATTAAATAAATTAAGTCGTGTAATTTTAGCCATTTTACCATTGAAAGTAAAAATAAAACTCCTTAGTAAGGCTGTAAAAAAAGAAATTGATGCCACAAAATAAAACTGTTTTTGTAACCGGTGCAAGTGGCTTATTGGCTATAAATGTTATTGAAGATTTACTGCTTCATCAATATAATGTAATTGGACTTCTTCGTAATAAAAAGAAGTTTCCTCTTCCTGAAAAAGAAAGCTTAGAAATTATTTTAGGAGATATTACCAAGCCTGAAACCTATGAAGAGGCAATAAAAAAGTCTGAGGTTGTAATTCATATTGCGGCAATTACAGATCAAAACATTAAAGAGTATTCAATCTATAAAAAGGTGAATGTTGAGGCATCTAAAACTTTACTGAAAAAATCAATTCAAAATAATGTTGAAGTTTTTATCAATGTTAGTTCTGCGAATGCATTTGGTTATGGCAGTCTTGCTAATTTAGGCAATGAAAAGAAACCTATTAAAGCGCCTTTTCACAAATCATTATATGCACAAAGCAAGCTCGAAGCTCAAAATGAAGTCTTTCGCATAGGGAATGTACAACATACAACAAAAGTTATTACAGTAAACCCCACCTTTATGATCGGGAAATATGATACAAAACCAAGTTCTGGACGTATTGTATTATCAGCTTACAAAAAGAAAATTATCTTTTATCCTCCTGGCGGAAAAAGTTTTATCAACGTAAAAGATGCTGCTCAAACCATTCGCAAAGCAATTCATTTGGGAGAACATGGTGGGTCTTACCTGCTATCTGGAGAAAATTTAAGTTACAAAGAATTTTACCACAAAGTAACCAAAGCCTTAGATCAAAAAAGTAGGTTGGTAAGAATTCCAAAAATACTATTGTATGGCGTTGGATACATAGGAAGTTGTGCCCGATTTCTTGGAGTTAAAACAGAGGTTTCTGCAACCAACCTAAAAACATTATGCATTTCTAATTTTTACTCGAATAAAAAAGCGAGAGAAAAATTAGACCATCTTCAACAACCCATAGAAAATGGAATTCACGATGCTATTGAATGGTTCAAGCTAAAATAAAAATTATTTCACCCGAATATTAAAGGCTTCTTTTCCCTGAAGCACTCCTTTTAAAACATCATTTTCAACAACTTTACCCACACCTGCAGGAGTTCCTGTAAAAATAATATCGCCCTTTTTTAAGGTGAAATATTGAGATACATAAGAGATTAACTCATCTACTTTCCATAACATTGCATTGGTATTTCCATCCTGTGCAAGGTTATCGTTCTTTAATAATTGAAATTTCAAATTGTCTAAATCGAATTGTTCCTTCGCATAAAACTCACCTATAACTGCACTGCCATCAAATGCTTTTGCCTTTTCCCAAGGCAACCCTTTTTCCTTGCATTTTTGTTGCACATCTCTTGCTGTAAAATCGATTCCTAATCCGATTTCATCATAATATTTATGTGCAAATTTTGCATCTATATGTTTACCAACTTTATTGATTTTTATCAAAACCTCGACCTCATAATGAACATCATCAGAAAAAGAAGGTATAAAAAATGGGTTTTTTCTTGGTAAAATAGCAGAATCTGGCTTTAGAAAAACAACCGGGTTCTCTGGTCTTTCATTCGCTAATTCTTCGATATGCTTTGCGTAGTTGCGCCCAATACAAATTATTTTCATAAATGCAATTACGATTTGTGAATTATACTACTCCCCTGCTTCTGGAAAAACAATGGCTCTATTTCCTGAAACTATAATTTGATGATTTAAATGACATTTCACTGCCCTTGCTAAAACCAATTTTTCTATATCCGCACCAATTCTTTTTAAAGTTGTTGGTGTACTTTCGTGGGTTACAGGCTTTACATCTTGCTCAATAATCGGACCTTCATCTAAATCTTCAGTCGCATAATGTGCTGTTGCTCCGATTAGCTTTACACCTCTTTCATAGGCCTTTCTATAAGGATTTGCTCCTTGAAAAGCAGGTAAAAACGAATGATGAATATTGATAATTCTCTCGGGATAATGATTGATAAAATCTGATGATAGAATTTGCATATATCTCGCCATAATGATCAAATCTATTTCATTAGAATCTAACAATTTGATAACTTCAGCTTCTTGTTCTAACTTGGTTTCCTTTGTAACAGGTAAATAATGAAAAGGAATTGCAAACATTTCTGCAATGTTTCTTAATTTATCATGGTTACTAATCACCATTTTTATAGAACAATCTAAACGTCCTTCTTTAGATCGCTCTAGTAAATCGTATAAATTATGACTTGTATGCGAAACCATAATGGCAACGTTCTGTTTTTTATCTCCATAATTTACAGACCAATTAAAGCCTAAAGGATCAGAGAGCTTAATGAAACTGTTTTCTAATTCATCTTTAGATATATTTGTTCCATCAGCATTTAACCGAACTCTCATAAAGTAAGTGTCTTCAATAGCATTTACATATTGCTGACAACTTAAAATATTGAATCCTTTTTCATAAAAAAAGCTGGTAATTTTTGCAACCAATCCTTTTTGATCCGGACATTTTATTAAAAAAGTAACGACTTGTGATTTCATTTTTTAAAACTTTTAATTTAGACTTCGACTAGCTCAGTCTGAAATCTGAAATTTTTAATTGCTAATATGAACACTAAAACTAAAAACAATCTATGGTATCCATTTTTTAGGAAAATTAGGCTTTCTTTTTTCAAGAAAAGCATCTCTTCCTTCTTTTGCTTCCTCTGTCATATAAGCTAATCGTGTTGCTTCACCGGCAAAAACTTGCTGACCAACCATACCGTCATCTGTTAAATTCATTGCGAATTTTAGCATTCTTATGGAAGTCGGACTTTTCTCTAAAATTTCTTGGGCCCATTCATAAGCAGTGCTTTCTAACTCATCATGAGGAATAACAGCATTCACCATTCCCATATCATAGGCTTCTTGCGCTGAATAATTTCTTCCTAAAAAGAAAATTTCTCGTGCTCTTTTCTGTCCAACCATTTTGGCTAAATAAGCAGAACCATAACCACCATCAAAAGAAGTTACATCTGCATCGGTTTGCTTAAAAATGGCATGTTCTTTACTTGCCAAAGTTAAATCGCAAACTACATGTAAACTATGTCCGCCTCCAACTGCCCAACCAGGAACTACAGCAATTACAGCTTTTGGCATAAAACGGATTAAACGTTGAACTTCTAAAATATTTAAACGGTGATATCCATCTTCACCAACATATCCTTGATGACCACGAGCTTTTTGATCACCACCAGAACAAAAAGAATATACACCATCTTTTGTACTTGGTCCTTCAGCAGAAAGTAATACGACGCCAATATTTACATCTTCACCTGCATCATAAAAAGCCTCATACAATTCTTTGGTTGTTTTCGGTCGAAAAGCATTTCTAACATTTGGCCTGTTAAAGGCTATTCTTGCAACTCCATTGCACTTTTTATAGGTAATATCTTCATACTCTTTGACTGTTTTCCATTCAGGTTGTATCATATTTTTGTATTTTCGACGTTCTTGCAGTAGAACAAAAGATCGTTGCTTGCAAAAATAAACATTCTAACTTATGATTAAGAAATCGCTTACATTAATATTTATTCTTTTTTGTTTCTGTGGATTCTCGCAAATAACAATTCAAAAAAAAATAGAATCTGATCTTTTAGAAACCACCAGAAATATCAGAATTTTTCTTCCTGAAGGATACGAAAGAGACAGCATTAAAAACTACCCTTTAGCTATTGTTTTAGATGAAGAATACCTATTTGACACATATGTTGGAAACGCGATTTTATTTGCAAAAAAAGACAAAGCACCTGCCCAAATTATTGTTGGAGTTTCTATGGAAGAAAGCAAAGGAAAAGACATTTCTTTTGATATAAATTCTGGAAGATTAACCTCGAGTGCATCTAATTTTTACGAATTTATTAGGGATGAAGTGTTGTTTTATATGGAAAGTAATTACAGAACATCGCCTTTTATAAGTCTTGTTGGTCATGGATATTCTGCAAATTTAATTACGCATTTTTTACAAGAAAACACTGCTTTCATCAATTCTTTTGTTTGCATAAACCCTAGTTTTTCTGATTTTATTGGTGAAGAGTTCGTTTCTTACAATCTACCTAAATTCGAGAAAGAAGACAATACTTTTTATTTCTACAGCAATAACTCCGATTCATTTTCTTCAACGAAGCAAGTAAAAATAGCGCAAGTTCAAAAAGGGTTATCGGCTTTAGAAATCAAAAATTTTAATGTTATAAATGATGAAATGAATACGGCTAATTCTGTTTCTGCAATTGGTGAAGCAATTCCAAGAGCACTAACGAAAATTTTCGAAGTTTATTCAGCAATATCAAAAGAAGAATATGAAAAGAATATTAAAGACTTAGCACCACTTGATGCGATTTCTTATTTAGAAAACAAATATTTAGAAATAGAATTTTTATTTGGTAGCAATTTAGGGATTCGAGAAAAAGACATTTATGCTATTGAAAACATTATTATTGAAAAAGAAAACGGAGATCGTTTGCGTGATTTTGGTAAAATGATATTAAAGTTATTTCCTTCTTCTCCCATGGGAGATTATTATATTGGGATGTATTACGAAACAGGAAAAATGTATAAAAAAGCTTTAAAGCAATATAAAATTGGGTATGGAAAAATGGATCCTGCAGACCCAAATGCAGATGCTTTTTATGAAAACATTTTAAGAATTGGAGGGCAGTAAGTCTGTTGGCTGTTGGCTGTTGGCTGTTGGCTGTTGGCTGTTGGCAAAAATGAAAAAATTGCGACTTTGTAGGTCTCTATTTTTTTAAAAATCACCTGAACTAACCGATTCTGAAAAGCTATCCCCTTTTTTAAACTTTGCAACTCTAAAACTACACCAACTCTATTCTATCTTCTTTTATTACAATTAGCTTTTGTTTATACAAATTTCCAACAGCTTTTTTAAATGCTTTTTTACTCATTTTCATATGAAAACGGATAGAATCCGGAGAACTTTTATCTGTAATTAAAATAAAACCTTCTTTACTATCTTT
The DNA here is from genome assembly GCA_051276605.1 of Polaribacter sp. Lineage (GTDB taxonomy): Bacteria > Bacteroidota > Bacteroidia > Flavobacteriales > Flavobacteriaceae > Polaribacter. The sequence continues at coordinate 6,994 of JBNMNZ010000041.1, forward strand.
TAATCTAGCAAGTACTTTATCTACATCAGAATCGATAACATTCCTAAAACCTTGTGGCCTTAAAGAAACATCTATTTTACCATCTTCACGAATATTTTTCACATACCCAGTGACTTCCATATTTTCTTCTAACTCCTGGAAAACTTCACTTCTAAAAAGCAAACCATCAAATTCTTCATTTATTAAAACAGTGTAACCCAAACCAGTCTCAGTCTCAATGATTAAGTTTACTTTTTCTCCTTCTTTCAAATTCATTTCTTGCGCTTCCGAATTGTTCTCTCCGTCTTGTAAATTATCTTCTCCTTCTTGTAAATCCTCTTGTAAACCCATTACTGTATATATTTAAAATATGCTGTTAAAATTAAATCATTTTCTTCACTTGGCGTGAAAATTTCTAATATTTTTGGTTTTTCTGATGTTTCATAGAAACCCTTTAACTGTTCATTTACTGATTCAGTTGAAAATGCTTTTTGATACTCAAAATCATGCATTTTACATAAATGCTCTGCAGTTAAGCAATGCGGAGTTTCAAAGTATTTAGAAGCATTTGTAGATTTTGGTCCTGGAATAATTTTAAAAATTCCGCCGCCAGAATTATTGATTATTATAATTCTAAAACTTTTTGGAATATTTTTATTCCAAAGTGCATTACTATCATAAAAAAAACTAAGATCTCCTGTAATAAAAACAGTTTGGTTATTTTTAGCAAAAGCAGCTCCAATTGCCGTACTTGTGCTTCCGTCAATCCCACTTGTTCCTCTATTGCAAAAGATATTGATACTTTCTTTAACGCTGAATAATTGTGCATATCTAATAATTGAGCTATTACTTATTTGCAGCTTACAATTTCTTGGAATACTTTCTAAAGCTTGCTTAAAAACTTTAAAATCAGAATGTTTTATTTTTGATACATATGCAGCATGCTTTACTCTTTTCTCATCACGAACTTGCAACCATTTTGACTGATATGTACTTTCTTTTTTTATGATTGATGTACTAAAATTTAAAAAGAAATCTAACGGTTTTGTCTGAATAAATTCTGACAAACAGAAGAAGGTATTTATTGCCTTTTTTTCGTCAATATTCCAATGATGCTTCGGTTGATATGCTCTTAAAAAACTTTTAACTCTTTTCGAAACAATCATTCCACCGAAAGTAATTAATACTTCTGGTTGTAATTCTTTAAACTGAATATCGTCTAAAGAGAAAATAAGTTGATCAATAGAGTTAATCGCTTTTTTGTTCTGTAAGTTAGAGGTAGTTTCTGTCAATATTAATACGGATTCATCGTCAGCATAAAAATCCATCAGTTGATATAATTCTTCATCAGGATAATTTACACCTACTAAAATCATCTTTTTCTCAGCTGCATTCCAAATTTTTGATAAATTACCATAATCAATATGAGAAAACTCCAAAGAGCTCATAGAAATATGAGGGAAATTAAATTCTTTTAGATCACCAACAGTATCATACAAAGGTTCTTCAAAAGGTACATTTATATGAACAGGTCCTTTTTGCGAAACAGCTATTTGCAAAGCTTCACCAATTAATTGAGAGTT
>JBNMNZ010000042.1:0-8377 GCA_051276605.1 Polaribacter sp.
TCAGCATTATTTAGGAAAACGGTTTTAAAACATAAAACGTACGAAGAAGATATTGCAGAGAAAACTCCAAATTGGGAAACAGATCGAATTGCAGATATCGACATGATTTTAATTAAAATGGCACTTTCAGAGTTTCTTAATTTTCCATCGATACCAACAAGAGTCACTATTAATGAGTACATAGAAATTTCTAAAGATTACTCTACAGAAAAAAGTAGTTATTTTATAAACGGAGTTTTAGATAAAATATCAAAAGATTTCATTAGTAATAAAAGAATTGTTAAAATAGGTAGAGGCTTATTATAAGCCTTTGTTTTAGCAAATTAATTTAGTAATTTTACAAAAAACTTAAACATCATGAAAAAATTAACGATTTTAGCTGCATTTATAATTTCTGCAAGTGTATTTATTTCTTGTGCAAATGATAATGTCGCAGCAAAAGGGAAAGTAGATAAAGAAAAACTAAACAAAGCTAAGTTAAGAGATCTCGAAATAAAAAAAGGGACAGCTTCTATTTCTTTTGACAAACAAGTATACGATTTTGGTACTGTAAATGAAGGAGATTTCGTAGAAACAGTATTTAAGGTAACCAATTCTGGTGAAACAGATTTAGTAATTACAAATGCACAAGCAACTTGTGGTTGTACTGTTCCTGTGTGGCCAAAAGCACCTATAAAGCCGGGGGAAACAGGAGATATTAAAGTTAAATTTAATACAAATGGGAAACCAAACAGGCAACAAAAAACAGTAACTTTAACGACCAATACAGTATCTGGTAAAGAAATATTAACCATTAAAGGAATGGTTACTCCAAAAGCAAAAATATAAATATGTTTTCAATAATAGTATTACAATTTGATACAGGTAATTTAGGATCAATGTTACCTTTCGTGGCAATGATTGGGGTTTTATATTTCTTTATGATAAGACCACAAATGAACCGTCAAAAGAAAGAAAAATCTTTTCAAACTGAAATAAAAAAAGGAACAAAAATTGTTACTTCTAGTGGTATACATGGTAAAATTACAGAATTACATGCTGCTGATAATACTGTTACGATAGAAACTGGAGCAGGTAAAATTAAATTTGAGCGTTCTGCAATTTCTATGGAATTAAGTAACAAATATTTAGCACCAGCTGTTAAAAAATAAGGTATTTAATTTTTTTTATAAGTGAGCTTTTCTTTAATTAGTGAAAGCTCATTTTTTTTGTTTATTACTTTTCATTAGATTGCAATTAAATTCAGAATTATAAGTGAAAACTTCCAGAAAAATATCAAAAACTTTTATCAGTTTTTTAGTAGCTTCTTTTTTAATTTGGTTGCTAATTACCTTTTCTAAAGAATATACTACAGTGATTACCTATGCGGTAATTTACAAGAACATTCCTCAAAATAAATTACTGCAAGAAGCACCAATTAATAAAATAGATATTACTGTAAAAGCATCAGGTTTTAAGATACTTAGGTCTAATTTTAAAAATAAAAAAATACAATTAGAAGCTTCAAATTTACAAAGAAAAGAACATTCTAAGTTTTATTTTTTGACCAAGAATCAAGTGATGAAAATTCAAAAACAATTACTTTTTGGTGTTGAATTAAAAGAGATTGAGCAAGATACTATTTACCTAAACTTAGGCCTTTTAACTTCAAAAAAAGTAGCTTTAAAACCGAATTTAGACATCAATTATCATATTGGTTATGATCTTTTAAATGAAATAAAAATTTCACCAGATTCAATTGTTATTTCAGGACCAGAAGCTCAAGTTGAAAAAACAAACTATTTAGATTTAAGTGAATTGAAGTTAGATGATGTAAAATCTGATTTTTCAGAAGAAGTAACCATCTTAAAATTAAATAATAACTTTAAAATTAGCGATTTAAAAGCTGTAATCTCTGGAAGTGTTGATAAGTTTACAGAGGGTAAATTACAGGTCTCATTTACAACCAAAAACCTTCCAAAGGATATTAACTTAACGATACTTTCTGAAAAAGTAGAGATCGTTTTTGTTGTTGCTTTATCAAACTTTTCTAAAATTTCTGAAGCTTCTTTTAAAGTAGAATGTGATTATTTAATTTCTAAAAAAAATAACTTAGGTTATCTAATACCCAAAGTTATATTGGCACCAGATTTTATAAAAAGCATTAAAATTATTCCTAAAAAAATAGATTTTTTAATTCAAAAATAACTCATGATTATTGGTTTAACAGGTGGCATAGGAAGTGGAAAAACCACAGTTGCAAAATTCTTTTCAGAGTTTGATAATGTAGTTGTTTACATTGCTGACCTTGAAGCAAAAAAACTAATGAACTCTTCAGTAATTATTAAAGAGAAACTAATCAATGAGTTTGGAGAAGCATCTTTTGTAAATCAAAAATTGAACCGAAAATATATTTCTGAAATTGTATTTAATGATAAAGAAAAACTATCAGTTTTAAACGCAATTGTTCACCCAGAAGTTAAAAAGCATTTTCAAGACTTTGTTGAGTTAAATGTTCATAAAGCATATATTATTTATGAAAACGCCATTTTATTTGAAAGTAAAAGCAACCTGTTTTGCGACTTTATCATTACTGTTTATGCAGATGTAAAGACTAAAATTGAACGTGTTATTTTGCGAGATTCATCAACAAAAGAAGATGTTAAAAGAAGAATGCAAAATCAATGGACTGACTTTAAAAAAATAGTGCAATCTAACTACATTATTTATAATGAAAACCTTGATGAAACTAAAAATCAAGTAAATAAAATTCATAATATTTTAACAGAAAAAACATATTTCATTTAAATATCTTCAGTGATTATGTTAAAAAGATCATAAAATTAGAGCAAAATTGTTAATTTACTTTAAAAACATGAATTTCAAATTAAGAATAGCTTAACTTTGATTTATGGGTAAGAAAATGTTTGTTCTTATTGTTTTTTTAATGAGCATTTCCCTGATTGGGATTATTGCTGTACAGCTTTATTGGATCAATAATGCAGTCGAAAGTAAAAAAGAACAATTTAAGAATGACGTCCAAAAATCTTTAGGAAGTGTATCAGAAAGAATTAATCAAAAAGAGAGAGACCTTTTTGATAAAAAGTTTGAAAGTATTATTGAAAATGCTGTTTTAGCAAATGATGCTCAAATAAAAAGTTTATTTTTTCAAGAAATTGATACAACGAATAATCAAAAAATTTCTTTTGGATCTACTATTTTAGAGGAAAATTTTGAAATTCCTGCAGATTTTTTAGGGAATGATTCTCTTATTTTTAAAAGAGTAACTGGTAAAAAAGACTTCTTTCAATCCAAATTAATTAAAGGTCCTGATAATTTATTCTCGAATGTAGATGAAAAAAGGTACTCGTTTACCAAAAGACTAACTGGTATTGAGAAAAGTCAGTTTACGGATTGGTTTAAAGATTATAATAGAATCAAACCGATTCATAAGAGATTAAGCAATAGAGAGTTAAATGAAACTATAAAACACGAGTTAAACAAAAGAAATATTAGTTTAGATTTTAAATATGGTGTGTATAGTAAAGATGGTTTAGCGACAAAATTGAAATCGGGTTATTACACAATCAATAAAAAAGACAGCTACCCTTACCCATTATTTTATAATTCTGATAATGAACCTGAATATTTCTTATACATAACATTTCCAGGAAAGAATGAACATATTTTATCAGGAATTTCAAATATTCTTTTACTCTCATTATTTTTTATTTTCATCATTATAATTGCTTTTTCTAGCTCATTGTATCAGTTAATTCAGCAGAAAAAAATATCAGAGATAAAAACTGATTTTATTAATAATATGACTCATGAGTTTAAAACACCTATTGCCACAATAAATTTAGCTTTAGATTCTATCAAAAACCCCAAAATTATTAATGATAAAGAAAAGGTTTTACGTTATATAGAAATGATTCGTGATGAGAATAAAAGGATGCATTCTCAAGTAGAAAATGTATTGCGTATTTCTAGATTAGAAAAAAATCAATTAGACATTAGTAAGGATATCATTGATATCCACGACACAATAGAAGATGCAATTAGCCACGTTAGTTTGTTGGTAAATGATAGAAATGGATCGATAGAAACTCATTTTGAAGCGATTACTTCAGAAGTTTCTGGGAACGAATTTCATTTAACGAACGTACTTGTAAACATGTTAGAAAATGCGATAAAATATTCGAAAGAAAGCCCTAAAATTCAAGTTTATACAGAAAGTACAAACAAGTTTTTTGTAATTAAAATCAAAGATAATGGAATAGGGATGAGTAAAGTCGCTATTAAATTAGTTTTTGATAAATTTTATAGAGAACAAAAAGGAAATATACATGATGTAAAAGGTCATGGTTTAGGATTAGCATACGTAAAAGAAATTGTAGAAAAACATCATGGTACAGTCTTCGTTGAAAGTGAAAAAGGAGAAGGAAGTATATTCACAGTTAAATTACCTTTAATTTAAAATAAAACATACAAAATGGGAAGTAAAAAGATTTTATTAGTAGAAGACGATCCAAATTTCGGAACGGTTTTAAAAGATTATTTAGCATTAAACGATTATAATGTTACACACGCTAAAGATGGTATAGAAGGTTTAATTATGTTTAAAAACAGTGATTATGACTTATGTATTTTAGATGTAATGATGCCTAGAAAAGATGGTTTTTCTTTAGCACAAGATATTAGAGGAACTAATAAAGAAGTACCTATTATATTCTTAACGGCAAAAACATTAAAAGAAGATGTTTTAAAAGGATATTCTGTAGGAGCAGATGATTACTTAAACAAACCTTTTGATTCAGAGGTTTTATTGTATAAAATTAAAGCAATTCTACAAAGAAAAGAAAGTGATAAATCGAAAGAATCAGAAGAATTTGAATTTAATATTGGTTCATTTTTCTTCAATTCTAAATTACGTCACTTATCTGTAGGTAAAGATGCAGAACCAATAAAACTATCACCAAAAGAAAGTAAATTGTTACGTATGTTAGCAATTCATAAAAATGATTTAATGCCAAGAGAATTAGCACTAACTAAAATCTGGAGAGATGATAACTACTTTACTTCTAGAAGTATGGATGTATACATCGCAAAACTTAGAAAGTATTTAAAACTGGATGAAAATGTCCAAATCTTAAACATCCATGGAGAAGGATTTAGATTGGTAGATAAAACTTAATAACGTCAAACTTCCCCTCAAAAAAAACTCAATTTGATATATTTTCAATTTGAGTTTTTTTCGTATTTTTATATTATGGCAGAGTTTATAAAATTATATAATGACAATCCTAATCAGAAAGAAATAGATAAGGTTGTTAAAATTTTAAAAAATGGAGGATTAATTATTTATCCTACAGATACTGTTTATGGTCTAGGGTGTGATATTACAAATACAAAAGCCTTAGAAAAAATAGCACTTTTAAAGCGTGTAAAATTAGAAAAAGCTAATTTCTCTTTTGTTTGTAATGATTTAAGCCATTTATCTGATTACATAAAACAAATAGATTCACCAACATTTAAACTTTTAAAACGTGCTTTACCAGGGCCATACACCTTTATTTTACCAGGGAGTAATAATCTTCCAAAAGCATTTAAAAAAAGAAAAACTGTAGGGATTCGTATTCCAGATAATAATATTGCAAGAGCTTTGGTAGAAAGTTTAGGAAACCCCATTGTCTCAACTTCTATAAGAGATGATGATGATGTTTTAGAATATACAACAGATCCTGAATTAATTTTTGAAAAATGGAATCATACAGTAGATGTTGTCATTGATGGTGGTTATGGAGACAATTATGCGTCCACAATTATAGATTTAACAGATGGTTATCCTGAAGTAATTAGAGAAGGTAAAGGAAGTTTAGATATACTTTAAGCTTTAAATACTTAAAGACTAAACTCAGAATCTTACTTTGAATTTATATTTTTTTTGAGAATGAACTTGTAAAAGTTCTTATTTGTTGAAAATCAATTATTTTAATTGATTAAACTTCCTTCTACATAAAACAAAATACTGCCAAACGATACTTGTATGTAAATTATAGTCTTCTTTTTTTAATATTTTTTTTCGCTTTTTTAAGAATTTATTTAAGTTTTTATAAAAGCTATAATGTGCTTTAATAATTGCCCAAGTGTGTATTGGCCTTAATTCAATTATAAATTTTATTCCAGCAATTCCATCTAAAAGTAAACGAGAAAAAATCACGAATAAAAACCATTTTTTTGGAACATTTTTCACCACATTTAACAAACTATTTCTAAAGTTTAAGAACGTTTTATGAGGATTAGCTTGTTGTAAAGTTGCACCACCGACATGATAAACAAGAGAACTTCCCACATATTTTATTTTATAGCCGATATTTTGCGTTCTCCAGCATAAATCAATTTCTTCTTGATGCGCAAAATAATCTTCATCGAAACCTTCTAGCTGATGATACACTTTAGCACGGATAAATAAACAAGCACCAGAAGCCCAAAAAATTTCTTTTACATCATTAAATTGGCCTTTATCAGTTTCTAAGTGATTAAACACACGTCCTCTACAATAAGGATATCCAAATAAATCGATAAAACCACCGGCAGCACCAGCATATTCGAACTTTGTCTTATTTTTAAAATCTAATAATTTTGGCTGAATGATAGCTGTGTTTTTTTCGCTTTTAAAAATATCTATAACAGGCTTTAACCAATTTTGGGTAACTTCAACATCAGAATTTAATAAGCAATAAATATCAGCATCAATAGATTTTAAAGCGTCATTATAGCCTTTTGCATAACCACCATTTATATCGTTTTTAACAATTTTAATTGATGGAAAAGACGATCTAACATAGTTAATTGAAGAATCTGTAGAAGCATTGTCCGCGATATAAATAGTAGCTTCTTTCGAACTATAATTTACCACAGATGGTAAGAACTGTTCTAACAGTTTTTGACCATTCCAATTTAATATGACAATTGCTATTTTCAAGTATGCGAATTTACAGTTTATAAATTAGTTTATGGCTAAAGTTTTCTTAATAAAAGTAGGGTTTATTATTTATAATCAGGAATCATTTTTAAGAAAATATAAGTCTCTTTTTTAAAATCCATTTTGCAGTAAAAATGTTCTAAACCGTTGGTGACAATCAGATATTTGGCTTTTAATTTTAAATTATAACGTGCAATTTGATCAAAAGCATCTTGTGTGATTTTTATGGAAGGAGCTTTACATTCAACAATGATTTCTGGTTTTCCATCGGTATTAAAAACCAAAATATCACTTCTCTTTTTTAAATTATTGATGGTTAATTGTTTTTCAATAGCAATTAAGCTGACTGGATATTTTTTTTCTTCGATTAAAAAATAAACAAAATGCTGACGTACCCATTCTTCGGGAGTTAAAACCATATATTTTTTTCTCAATTTATCAAAAATAAGCGTCTTATTTTCGCTACTTTTGAATTTGAAATTATAAGTTGGTAGGTTGAGTTTTTGCATCAATCAAAAGTAAGAAAATGAACGAAATTAGAGACATTGTTTCAGATATAAAGAAAGGAAATATTAAACCTATATATTTTCTTATGGGTGAAGAGCCTTATTACATAGATAAAATTTCTGATTTTATTGAAGAAAATATTTTAGATGAATCGGATAAAGGCTTTAATCAGCAGGTAATGTACGGTAGAGATGCAAGTATAGAAGATATTGTTTCATCTGCTAAACGTTACCCGATGATGGCAGAAAGACAGGTTTTAATTATTAAAGAAGCACAAGATTTAAGTAGAAATATTGAAAAATTAGTTTCTTATGCAGAAAATCCACAGCCAACAACCGTTTTAGTTTTAAATTATAAATACAAAAAACTCGATAAACGTAAGAAATTGCATAAAGCAATTGCAAAATCAGGGCTAATTTATGAGAGTAAAAAACTGTACGAGAATCAAGTTTCAGATTGGATTCGTAGAGTTTTAGGTGGAAAAAAATACCAAATTGAGATAAAAGCCGCACAAATGTTAGTGGAGTTTTTAGGAACTGATTTAAGTAAAATTTCTAATGAGTTAGATAAGTTAATGATAATTCTCCCAAAAGAAACGATTATTAATGACAAGCATATAGAAGACAATATTGGTATTTCTAAAGACTTTAATAATTTTGAATTACGAAAAGCAGTAGGAGAGAAGAACATTGTCAAATCAAATAGAATTATCAATTATTTTGTTGAAAACCCGAAGAATAATCCTTTGGTAATGACAATTTCTTTGTTAAATAGTTTTTTTACACAACTTTTATTATTTCATGGATTAAAAGATAAATCTAAAAGTTCTGTTGCAAAAAATTTGGGTGTAAATCCTTATTTCGTAGATGAATACTTTATAGCTGCTAGAAACTATCCAATGCG
>JBNMNZ010000043.1:0-8360 GCA_051276605.1 Polaribacter sp.
ACTCAAGTAAGACAATTTATAGATGAACAAGTAAAACTTTTTGGTTTTGAAAATAAAGAGTATAGTTTAATGAATCCTAGTTTTAAATTCTACTTTCATCGATCGTTTACAATTGCTATTGTATTGGTCAACTTTGGATTGTTTTATCTGAACCAAATTAAAAAACTGGGCTACAAACTCGTAAACTGGATTGTCTTGTTAATCTTCGTAGAAACCATTACAGGGATTTTAATGTATTATGCAGAATTTCCGATAGGAACACAGGCAATACACTTATTATCTGGTGCAATTTTGTTTGGATTACAGTTTTATTTATGGATGCAGAGTCGTTCCGTCAAGAGTACTCAGCAGTAGTATTTAGTTCGCAAGGCTTAAAAAAATTGTAAACTAAAATTACGGATGCGCATTCACCCATACTTCGCCATCTGAAAAATGTTCTTTTTTCCAAATAGGTACTGTTTCTTTTAAGGTATCTATCGCAAATTCACAGGCCTCAAAAGCTGCTTTTCTATGTTTAGATGAAGTGGTAATAATTACAGGAATATCGCCAATTTGCAACATTCCTTCTGCGTGATAAATGGCTATTTTTTTGATGTCAAATTTTTCTAAAACCAAATCTGCAATTTTTTGCATTTCCTTAATTGCCATAGGCTTATAGGTCGAAAAATCTAATTGTGTTACTTCTTTGCCTTGCGTGTCATTTCTAACGGTGCCAATAAATGCAGAAATCCCGCCACAAGAATCATCCTCTACAAAACGGTAACATTCTTGTAAGTCTAGTTTCTCTGATGTAATTTTTATTAAAGTTCTTTTCATTGATGAACAAAAATAGGAAAACAAAATTGTATTTTTGTAATTATAAAATAAAACGTTATTACAAGGAAGTTATGACGAAGTAATCTTCGTTTTAACAAGTATATTTTATCATATTACTCGCAATTACCAATATTAAAAATCAATGAAAAACAGCTTTAGAATTATTAGCTTTTTAGAAGGAGTTTCTTACTTATTATTACTTTTTGTTGCAGTGCCAATTAAATATTTTCAAGGTGATGCTTCTTATGTGAAAATATTAGGAATGCCTCACGGAGTTTTATTTATGCTGTATATTGTGTTCGCAATTGTACTTCAAAAGCAAATGAAATGGAATCTAAAGACCTTAGGAATTGTAATGATTGCCTCTGTTTTACCTTTTGGAACTTTTTATGTGGATAAAAAGTATTTGAGGTAGTTTTAATTTGACCAGATAGAAGCATAAAAAACAAATTTTCTTTAATCTTATTTGATTCTAAAACACCTTCAGGGTAACATTAACCTCCACTGACAGGTGGAATTACAGCAACTATATCGTTTTTTTGTAAAGTTAAATCATCAGTTGCATAACTTTCATTTACTGCAATTGCGTAAGAGTCTAAATTTTCTAACTGAGAATAATTTTTCTTTAACAAATTTTTAAAATCAAGAACCGTTGAAGCTTCAGAAAGCTCTAGGTCTAAATTTGAAGTGCCTACGAGGTCTGTTGTAATTCCGAAAAAGAGTGTTTTTATTTTCATGATTAACAAAGATAAAAAGTATTAGTTTAATATTTTCAATCTAAGTAAGAATCCATCATTTTTAATTCCTGCGTGAAAAGATTTTACATAATCAACTCTTAAAAAACGCCATTTACCGAAACCGATATTATCTAATCCTACAGCATATTCTGTGTATGGTTTTGTATCTGCCATAAATAAACTTTTCGCTCCTCCGACTAAGTGAAAGTTTAACTTATTAATTAATGGAATTTTACCCAAAAGCGCTCCTTTAAAATTATGTTCTATATGTGCTTCTGCATATTTATCATTCGTATAAAACTTGTAATACGCTAATAAACCAAAACTATTTAATTGATTGTCTGTGATAAAAAACAATTGGTTTCCGTTGGCTTGTAAATTATCCATAAAAGCAATATCTTTTCTTTTTAAGAACATTCCTCCTCTAAGATTATAAGCTAGTTTTCCATAGTTTCCTAGAGCTATATTCTGTCTAATATTAGCAACAAATACGTCCGAATTTAATTCAGAATTTGAAGCCCCAAAGTTTTTCCTATACAATAAACTCAACGTTGGATATTTGGTGCTGCCAATATTAAACTTTCTGTCAGGATACGATAAATATTTTTGATTAAAGATAAAAGTTGCGCCCAATTTTAAAGAAGCAATTTTATGTTCTATGAAAGCTGCATTGGTATAATTTGCTATATCTAAGGGATTATTAGATGTATAAGGTTCTGTTTTACTTTGACGTGCGAAAGAATAATTATTGGTGTTAAAAAGTGGTTTTCTATTCGCATATTCTAGAGACGATGAAAAATATACCCCGTTTTTAATTTCTTCTGAATAACCAATGTTTGCAAACTCTTTTTCAAAAATCTTCAAATAATTTTCTCTTCTTAATAAGGTGCGTACTAAATTATCCATTTTAAAGATTGGATTTCTCCCATTAAATTGGGCAGTAGTTACACCTCCAGAAAAAGAAATTCTTGGTCTAGAAATATTATTCCATTTTTTATTAAAGAAAAATATTGGTCTTGCTCTTTTTTCTGAAAAACCATAATTAACATCTATCCCTGCATTCCACCAATTTCCTTTGTCGTTTATATTTTTAAAATAACTAGCGCCCACTGAAGTATTAAACCCTTGTACCGTGTTAAACCCTAAATCTTTTACAATACCATTATAAGACAAAGACCATTTTTCGTAAGAATTTCTAAAGGTATACCCAGTAATTGGAGAAAGTAAACTAAATTTATTTTGCTTTTTATTTACAGAATCTAAATATTTTTTAGATTTACGAAGCACTTTTAAACTGTCTTTAATTTTGTAATCTTTAACCTCTTCTGTGGTTAAGGGAACAGGTCGTAGACTCGTCCAATAAGAAGAATCTTTTTCAGTAGCTTCTTTCTCAAAAGTTAACACCTCGTTCGTAAAAGTTTTTTCATTAAAATTGGGTGTAAAATTATAATTAGAAAAAGCAGCAGAAAAGCGTCCATCAAACTTAAAACCAAAAGCATTTACTTTAAAATCAATACTTTGACTGATTAAAACCCAAGCATCATTTTCTTTAGAATAATTGTAGTTCTGTTTCAGTTTTAAAACATCAACCACAGGAATATTTACTTGCGCTCCAGTGACTGAAACATCTGCTCCATACAAAGCCCAATCATCTTCTACGATATATAAGGAACCGCTAAAAACAGCATCATTTTTTCGCTTTGGTATAATATTTATTTTATTAATCAGTTTTCCGTTTTTATCATAAAAAGTTCCTTCTAATTTAAACTTGTAATACCCAAAAGCGTTTGTAGAAAGTGGCGAAATCAAATCATTTCCAAACTCAACACTATTCTCATAAAAATTTATATTTGCATCTTCTGCCCTATTGAAACTTATGCCATTATCTCGCCCACTAACTTTAGAAGCAATAATATTCTCTTTAAAATTTTTAGGTTTTTTTTGAAATTTAATATCAGAAATAGTTTCCGAGAGATAGATAATTCCACTTCTTGTAGAATCTAAACCTCCACCAAAATCTCCTAAATTTTGACCTAAAAATTTCTTTGGTGCATCTTTGATTCTATACAAGCCACGAGAATAGAACTTGGCTGTGTAATTTGCAAACTTATCGGTGTTCTTCTCTTTATTTGCAATTACATTTCTAATGATTCGATTGGCAGGGTTGTCTTTGGTTGAAATATAAATCTCACTTAATTGCACACTTTCTTCCTCTAATTTTACATTTAGATAAAAAGGAAATGAAAAAATTTCCACTTCTTTTTTTACGGTTTTAAAACCTAAAAACTGGAAAACAATCACATACTTCCCCTTTTTAGTAAGGTCTAGAACATATTCTCCATTATCATTAGAGGTGGTGCCTGTAACTGTTTTATTTAAGTAAACACTCACAAATGAAAGAGGATTGTTTTTGGTATCCGTAATTTTCCCTTTTACTTGCGCAACAAAATTTATTGAAACAAAGAGAAAGAATAGAAGCGTAATTTTTTTCATAGCTTATTTTAGTTAACAGACGCAAAAATAAAGTTTATGTTACAAAAAAAAGATTAAAATTTGTTAAACAACCTTTAAATAAATCATAAAATAAAAACACAAAAGCTTATTTAAAATTTTTATTTCTAAAGTAAAACACTATTTCATTAAGCTTTAAGAAAGAAATGCTAGAAACCTTAAAATACGAAAAAGATCTATTTATATACTTTTAAAAAATCTACAAAAAAAAAGAACAAAGCTTACTGATATGAAGAGGTATCTGCAATTCTTAAAAGATTAAAAACTTCCTTTGCTCTTTGATTGAAAAGCATATATTTGTAAGCTTAATAAGTAAACAAATATTTTATGAGCGATTCTAGAAAAAGACATGAAGCTTTATTATATCACGCAAAGCCAAAGCCCGGAAAAATTGAAGTTGTTCCTACTAAAAAATATGCTACGCAACATGATTTAGCACTTGCTTATTCTCCAGGAGTTGCAGAACCTTGTTTAGAGATTGCCAAAAACAAAGAAAACGTTTACAAATATACTGCTAAAGGAAATCTAGTCGCTGTTATTACAAACGGAACAGCCGTTTTAGGCTTGGGTGATATTGGCCCAGAAGCTTCAAAACCAGTAATGGAAGGAAAAGGTTTGCTTTTTAAAATATTTGCTGATATTGATGTTTTTGACATTGAAGTTGATGCAACTGATGTAGAACTTTTTATACAAACTGTAAAAGCGATTGCGCCTACTTTTGGCGGAATTAATTTAGAAGACATTAAGGCTCCTGAAGCTTTTGAAATAGAAAGACGATTAAAAGAGGAATTAGACATTCCTGTAATGCACGATGATCAACACGGAACAGCAATTATTTCTGCAGCAGCTTTAAAAAATGCTATTGAAATTACAGAGAAAGATATTTCTAAAGTCAAAATTGTTGTGAATGGCGCAGGTGCTGCTGCAATTTCTTGCACACGCTTGTACTTGAAATTAGGAGCAATAAGAGAAAACATCGTTATGTGTGACAGCAAAGGTGTAATCCGAAAAGATAGAGAAAGTTTAACGTCACAAAAAGCAGAATTTGCTACTGATCAAGATTTAAACAACCTTGATGAAGCAATGCAAAACGCAGATATCTTTATTGGCCTTTCTACGGGAAATGTAGTTTCTCCAGAAATGCTATTGTCGATGGCAAAAGACCCAATTGTTTTTGCAATGGCAAATCCTGAACCAGAAATAGAATACGATATCGCAGTTGCAACAAGAAAAGATATTATTATGGCTACGGGTAGATCAGATCATCCTAACCAAGTAAATAATGTACTGGGATTTCCTTTTATTTTTAGAGGGGCTTTAGATGTAAGAGCTACTAAAATAAACGAAGAGATGAAAATGGCTGCTGTGCATGCTTTAGCTGATCTAGCAAAGAAGTCTGTGCCAGAACAAGTAAATATTGTATATGATGAAGTAAGTCTATCTTTTGGTAGAGAATACATCATTCCAAAACCATTTGACCCAAGGTTAATTTATGAAATTCCACCAGCAATTGCGAAAGCAGCAATGGATTCTGGAGTTGCTTTAGAACCAATTTCTGATTGGGAAAAGTACAGGGAAGAACTAATGGAAAGATCTGGTTCTGGAAGCAAAGAAATTAGAATGATTCACAACAGAGCTAAGAGCAATTTAAAACGAATTGTTTTTGCTGAAGCTGATCATTTAGATGTCTTAAAGGCGGCACAAAGAGTGCATGAAGAGAAACTTGGAAAACCTATTTTATTAGGTAGAAAAGAATTAATTTTAGAGCTAAAGGAAGAAATTGGTTTTATTGCTGATGTACCAATCTTTGATCCAAAAACAGATGACGAAAAGGATCGCAGAGATCGTTTTGGAGAAGCTTACTGGAAAAGAAGACAACGCAAAGGAAGAACTTTATCTGAAGCAAAAAAATTAATGCGAGAGCGTAATTATTTTGGAGCAATGATGGTAAATGAAAACGAAGCTGATGCTCTAGTTACAGGTTATTCTAGACCTTACCCTACTGTTGTAAAACCAATACTTGAGTTAATTGAAAAAGACAAAGGCATTTCTAAAATTGCAGCTTGTAATTTAATGTTAACCAAACAAGGGCCATTATTTTTAGCAGATACAACAATCAATATCAATCCTTCAGCAAAAGATTTGGTAAAGATTACTCAAATGACATCAAAGTTGGTGAAAATGTTCGGTATGAAAGCAAATGTAGCCATGCTGTCTTTTTCTAATTTTGGAACTATTAGGACGGAAACATCTTTAAAGATTAAAGAAGCGGTTACTTTTATTCACCGTAATTACCCAGATGCAGTTGTAGATGGAGAAATACAAGCCGATTTTGCATTGAATCCAGAAATGCTAGCAAAAGAATTTCCGTTTTCTAAATTAAATGGTAAAAAAGTAAATGTTTTAATTTTTCCGAATTTAGAATCTGCAAACATTACTTATAAATTATTAAAACAAGTGCAAGGCGCAGAATCTATTGGACCCGTAATTTTAGGATTAAGTAAAGCGGTACATGTTTTTCAATTGGGTGCAAGTGTAGATGAAATGGTAAATATGGCGGCTTTAGCATGTGTTGATGCTCAACAAAGAGAAAAGAACAAATAATTTATTACATTAGAGCCATAAAAAGAATTCATGATTACACAAGTTAGAGGAAGATTAGTTGAAAAAAGCCCAACAGAAGTTGTTGTAGACTGCAATGGTGTTGGTTATTTATTACATATTTCTTTAAATACTTTTTCTAGTTTACCAGAGAGTGAAAACGTAGTATTATACACACACTTATCTATAAGAGAAGATGCACACACACTTTTTGGTTTTATAAATAAGACAGAAAGAGAAATTTTTAAATTATTAATTTCTGTTTCTGGTGTTGGCCCAAGTATTGCAAGAACAATGCTTTCATCGATGACATCTGAAGAAATACAAAATGCAATTGCTACCGAAAATGTAGCGCTAATTCAATCTGTAAAAGGAATTGGATTAAAAACGGCACAAAGAGTAATTGTAGATTTAAAAGATAAAATTTTAAAAACGTTTGATATTGATGAACTTTCCATAAACTCAAGCAATACGAACAAAGATGAAGCGTTATCTGCTTTAGAGGTTTTAGGCTTTAATAGAAAACAATCTGAAAAAGTTGTAAGTGCTGTTTTAAAAGGAAACCATGAAGCTTCTGTAGAACAAATTATTAAATCAGCTTTAAAAAATTTATAATCAATTGATCAGATTATTAAAAAACATCTTTTTATTAGTCCTCTTTACTTTCGGAGTAAACTTATCTTCATTCGCTCAAACGAACAGTAGTCAAGATTCAACTAACGTAAAAAAAGACACCTTACAATTAAAATACAATTTTAATCACACACAAAAAGGAGGCCTTTTTTTAGATGATTTAGCTCAAAAAGAAATTATTTTTGACAAAGAATTAAACAGGTATGTAATCATAGAAAAGATTGGTAAATATTACACAAAAACGCCCATTTTTTTAACTCAAAGAGAATATCAACAATATCGTTTAAAACGAGATATGTTGGACTATTTTAAGGCTAAGGTAAGTGCTACGAATAGTAAAAAAAAGGGTGCTGCTGCTGCACAAAAAGATTTACTACCGACTTATTATGTGAACTCAAAGTTTTTTGAATCTATTTTTGGAGGAAATACCGTTAAATTTACTCCAACAGGAAGCTTAAATTTAAAACTTGGCTTTATTTATCAGAATACAGACAATCCTCAAATATCCGAAGAAAATAGAACTAGTTTTACATTCGATTTTGATCAACAAATTAACGCAAGTATCCGTGCACAAGTTGGGGAACGTCTAGATTTTACAGCAAATTATGATACACAATCTACGTTTGATTTTCAGAATGTTGTAAAAATAGGTTTTACACCAACAGAAGATGATATCTTACAAGGTATTGAAGTTGGTAATGTTGAAATGCCAATTAAAAATTCTTTGATAAACGGCGCTCAAAGTTTATTTGGTGTAAAAACAAAATTAAAATTTGGGAACACAAATATTACAGCTGTTTTTTCTCAACAAAATTCTGAAAGCAAAACGATCGTTGCTGAAGCAGGTGCCTCTATACAAGAGTTTGAGTTAAGAACTACAGATTATGATAATGACCGACATTTTTTCTTATCTCAATTTTTTATAGATAATTACGCAAATTCATTAAAAAACTACCCCCTAATAAGCAGTCAAGTTAATATTACAAGAATAGAAGTTTGGGTAACGAACAGAAATGCAAGTACAGAAGATTTTAGAAGTATTGTTGCTTTTGCTGATATTGG
>JBNMNZ010000044.1:0-8272 GCA_051276605.1 Polaribacter sp.
AATTTAATATTGATACTAGACAAACAGATTCTTTTATAGGTTTGCCAACACCTGCAATGTCTTTGTTTATTCTTTCTTTACCTTTAATTCTTCAGTATACAGAGATTGAATTTGTTGAAAATTTAATTAAAAATAATTATTTCTTAATTGCCTTAACATTTGTTTTAAGTTATCTGATGAATGCAGAATTGCATTTGTTTTCTTTAAAGTTTAAAGAGTATTCAGTGAAGAATAATTTAATGAAGTACTTGTTCTTAATAGCTTCTTTACTAATGATTATTTTCTTGCAGTATGTTTCAATTCCTTTAATAATAATACTTTACGTTATTTTGTCAGTAATTAATAATTATGGAAAAAAAGAAACAATTTAAATCAATTAGAATTTTTATAGGTGCTGAAAATTGTAAGGAAAGAATTTATTTTACATGCTCCATTAGAAATTTTGTGGAATTTGGAAAATTTTAAAGGCTAAATAAATTTCTTCTTCTTTAGTTCGAAATCTGTACCTAAATAAACTTTACGCACCATTTCATCTGCCGCTAATTCTTCAGGAGTTCCTTCCTTTAGGATACTTCCATTATACATTAAATAGGTTTTGTCAGTAATTGCTAAGGTTGCTTGGACATCATGATCTGTAATTAAAATACCAATATTTTTGTTTTTTAATTGTGCAACAATACTTTGGATATCTTCAACTGCAATAGGGTCTACACCTGCAAAAGGTTCATCTAATAAAATAAAATTAGGGTCAGATGCTAAACAACGTGCGATTTCTGTTCTACGTCTTTCTCCTCCTGATAGTAAATCGCCTCTATTTTTACGGACATGACCAATATTAAACTCTTCAATTAAAGATTCTAATTTTATTTTTTGTGCTTTTTTAGATAAGTCTGTAAATTGTAAAACAGACATGATATTATCTTCTACAGATAATTTTCTAAAAACAGAGGCTTCTTGTGCTAAATAACCAATTCCTTTTTGAGCCCTTTTGTACATGGCATCTTCCGTTATATCTTCGTCATTTAAGAAGATTTTACCAGCGTTTGGTTTTACCATCCCAACAATCATATAGAAAGAAGTTGTTTTTCCTGCTCCATTCGGACCCAGAAGTCCAATAATTTCACCCTGTTTAACTTCTAAAGAAATGTCTTGTACAACTTTTCTACTTCCGTAAATTTTTTGAATGTTTTCTGCTCTTAAAATCATGTTTTTTTCAAATGTGTGATTATGTAATCGCTTAATTGTTTAATCAGCCTTGTAAAATAGTAATTAGAATGTTTTTAAGTCTTAATATGTTCATAAAGCTTGCTCTCAATTACACCCTTAAATAGCTAAATAATTACACATCTGCTTCAAGTAATTCCCAATATTCAAAAGCTTTTCTTAAATGCGGAATTACAATTGTACCACCAATTAAGTTAGCGATAGACATGGTTTCCATCATTTCTTCTTTAGTAACTCCGTTTTTCATTGCAGATTCTAAATGATATTGTATACAATCATCACATCTTAATACTGTTGATGCAACTAAACCTAATAGCTCTTTTGTTTTTAAAGGAAGATGACCTTCTTTAAAAGCATTGGTGTCTAAATTAAAAATTCTTTTAATAACTTTATTATCTGAAGCTAATATTTTATCGTTCATTTTTTGACGATACTCATTAAACTCTTTAACTTTTGTTGGCATCTCTTTGTTGTTTTTTAATAACTCTTCTTGAAACTATTATACTTATTTCATACAAAATAAGAATTGGTATTGTAACTATAACTTGACTTGCAACATCAGGAGGTGTTATGATTGCTGCTAAAATTAATACAAAAACTAAAGCATGTTTTCTATATTTCTTTAAAAACTCGGGTGATACTAATCCAATTTTTGTTAAAAAGTAGATTAAAACTGGTAGCTCAAATAATATTGAAACACCTAGCAACATGTTGGTTATTAGTCCTATGTGTGATTCTAAAGTAAAACTATTTACGATGGCATCTGTAATTTGATAGTTGTATAAGAAATGAACAGATATTGGTGCAATTATATAAAAACTAAACAACACACCAATAAAGAATAGAAGTGATGCAATAAATATAAAACCTCTAGATTTTTTAATTTCTCTCTTAGTTAAACCTGGAGATATAAAACGCCAAACTTCCCATAAAATATAAGGGAAAGAAAGAATAACACCTAATATTAATGAAGACCAAATAGAATTCATTAATTGTGATGTAACTTTGATACTTTGTAGCTTTGTATCCGCAAATGTTACATTACAAAATGCACTATCCATACCAAATAAATTAAAGAAATCACAAAATAGTTGGTAAGTGATAAAGTCTGGTTGTATATGTGCTAATAAAAAATGATTGTAAACTTGTTCAGCAAATATAAAAAACACAATCGCAAGTATAAAAATAGCAGCTGCACTTCTAACTAAATGCCATCTTAGTTCTTCTAAATGTCCTAAAAAAGACATTTCTTTTTGTTGCTCTGCCATTAGAAAATTCCCTCTTTAATTAAATCATGTAAATGTACAACTCCTACATATTTATTAGCATCATCTGTAACTAAAATTTGAGTAATACTATTGTTTTCTAAAGCATCTAATGCTTCAATAGCCATCGCATTTTCATGAATTGTTTTGGGGTTATTGCCCATAATATCTTTAGCTGTAAAATTATGGATTTCAGTAGTTTTACTTAACATTCTTCTAAGATCACCATCAGTAATAATACCAATAATTTTATCATTTTTAATTACTGCTGTAACTCCCAAACGTTTTTCTGAAATTTCAACAATTACTTTAACAACAGAGTCATTTTCGGTAACTTGAGGTAATTCATTGTTTTTTATTAAATCAGAGACTCTTAGGTACAACCGTTTTCCTAAAGCGCCTCCAGGATGATATTTTGCAAAGTCTTTGCTTGTAAATCCTTTTAACTCTAATAAGCAAACTGCTAAAGCATCACCCATCACTAATTGTGCAGTTGTACTTGTTGTTGGTGCTAAATTATTTGGGCAGGCTTCTTTTTCTACAAAAGTATTTAAAGGGAAATCAGCATTTTTCCCTAAAAAAGAATCTACATTTCCAGTAATTGCGATAATTTTATTTCCAGAATTTTTTATTAGAGGAACTAATACCTTTATTTCAGGAGTATTTCCACTTTTAGAAATACAAATAACGATATCATCCTCTAAAACATTTCCTAAATCTCCATGAATTGCGTCTGCAGCATGCATAAAAACAGCAGGAGTACCTGTAGAATTAAAGGTTGCAACAATTTTTGTAGCAATATTAGCACTTTTGCCAATACCCGTAACAATTACCCTTCCTTTTGATTTATAAATAAACTTAACAGCTTCTTCAAAAGCTGAATCTATAAAATTTGCTAAATTAGCGATTGCATTGCTTTCTGCTAAAATTGTCCTTTTTGCATTTGCAATAATGTTAGAATTATCTTTCAAGCTTTTATGTTTTTATCACAATAAAAAAAGTTATATCTTTATATATACGAAAAAGGCAAATTTACTATAAAAAAAAGTTTCTTGAAACTATATTGGAATAGGTTTACTATTTCTTTAATAATAAATGAATATTTATATATGGATTTACATAGTCCTCTAAAAAAATTTTTTGGATTTAATAAGTTTAAGGGATTACAAGAGCAGGTTATAAAAAGTATAGTTAATGATCAAAATACTTTCGTAATTATGCCTACAGGTGGTGGTAAATCTCTCTGTTATCAATTACCAGCATTAATGGCAGAAGGTACTGCAATTGTGGTTTCTCCCTTAATTGCATTGATGAAAAATCAGGTAGATGCTATTAGAGGTATTTCTGAGCAACATGGGGTTGCTCATGTTTTAAATTCTTCTTTGAATAAAACAGAAGTAAATCAGGTTAAAGAGGATATTGCAAGCGGAATAACAAAACTGTTATATGTAGCTCCAGAGTCTTTAATAAAAGAAGAATATGTTACTTTTTTAAGAACGCAAACAATTTCTTTTGTCGCTATAGATGAAGCGCATTGTATTTCTGAATGGGGTCACGATTTTAGACCTGAATATAGAAATTTAAAGCACATAATTAAAGCGATAGATAACGTTCCTGTTATTTGTTTAACAGCAACAGCAACAGAGAAAGTACAAGAGGATATTTTAAAAACGTTAGGAATTCAAGAGGCGAACAGATTTAAAGCTTCATTTAATAGAGCTAATTTGTTTTATGAAGTGAGACCAAAAACACAAGAAGTTGAAAAAGATATTATTCGTTTTGTAAAACAAAGAGAAGGAAAATCTGGAATTATCTATTGTTTAAGTCGAAAAAAGGTTGAGGAAATTTCTCAAATCCTACAAGTTAATGGCATTAAAGCAGTTCCTTATCATGCAGGTTTAGATGCTAAAACAAGAGTAAGACATCAAGACATGTTTTTGATGGAAGATTGTGATGTTGTTGTTGCAACTATAGCTTTTGGAATGGGAATTGACAAACCAGATGTGCGTTTTGTAATTCATCATGATATACCAAAAAGTTTAGAAAGCTATTATCAAGAAACAGGTAGGGCAGGAAGAGATGATGGAGAAGGACATTGTTTAGCCTTTTATGCATATAAGGATATAGAGAAGTTAGAAAAATTTATGGCTAGTAAGCCAATTGCAGAACAAGAAATTGGGCATGCATTATTGCAAGAAGTTGTAGGTTATGCCGAAACATCAATGAACAGGCGTAAATATTTATTGCATTATTTTGGTGAAGAGTTTGATGCAATTACTGGGGATGGTGCAGATATGGATGATAACTCTAGAAACCCGAAGAAAAAACATGAGGCAAAAGAGGATGTTATAAAACTTTTAAAAGTAGTTAAAGATACTTTACAACAGTATAAATCTAAAGAAGTTGTAAACACTATAATTGGTAAAGAAAATGCTTTACTTACTTCTCATAAAACCCATTTACAACCGTTTTTTGGAATTGGTCAAGACAAAATAGCGTCTTATTGGATGGCACTTATTCGTCAAGTTTTAGTGGTTAATTTTATCAAAAAAGAGATAGAACAATATGGAGTTGTAAAATTAACAGAAGTTGGAGTTAATTATATTGAAAACCCAACTTCATTTATGATGACAGAAGATCATTCATATAGCTTAGATAATGATAATTCTATATTAAGCAAGGCTAAATTAGCAGGAGGATCTGCGGATGAAAAACTCGTAAAATTATTAAAAAATTTACGAAAAAAGGTCGCTATAAAATTAGGTGTCCCACCATTTGCAGTTTTTCAAGATCCATCTTTAGATGATATGGCTTTAAAATATCCCATTAATTTAGATGAACTTTCTAAAGTGCATGGCGTAGGAGAGGGGAAAGCTAGGAAATTTGGAAAAGATTTTGTGAGAATAATTTCGCAATATGTAGACGAGAATGACATTTTACGACCAGATGATTTAATTGTAAAAAGTACAGGTGTAAAATCTGGACTAAAACTCTATATCATTCAAAATACTGACAGGAAATTACCACTAGAAGATATTTCTAAATCCAAAGGATTGGAAATGAAAGAGCTGATCAAGGAAATGGAAGCTATTATTTTTTCTGGAACAAAATTAAATATAGATTATGCTTTAGATGATTTATTAGATGAAGATCAGCAAGAAGAAATTCATGAATACTTTATGGAAGCTGATACGGATAGCATACAAGAAGCTTTAGATGAATTTGATGGCGATTATGACGAAGATGAGCTACGTTTAATGCGAATTAAATTTATAAACGAAGTAGCAAACTAAAACTCTTTTTTTTAGAAATATCATATTTAAATTATTTATTTCTAGTAAGTTATATCTATTTTTCGAGTCCTAATTTTTTCTATGTGTATTGCCTGTGGTTTTTCGATAAATAAAACTTTATAAATTTATTTAGAAATATTTGTAATTAAATGTACTATTTATTTCTCTCTGTTTGATAAAATATTTTTATTGGATTTACCAAGAGTTACATTATTGCCCATCTAACCGTCAATAAAATTAAAGCCAAGATTAGGTTAAAACAAAGTTTAACCATTTTTAACTGTAATAATTTCTTTTGATGATACTCTAATATTTAAATTCTGTTTATCTATAACTTTTTGTGTAGTTAATATTATAGGTATTCATATTATTATAAATAGTTACTTGCAATTAATAAAAAAACTACAAAGCAGCAATTGTTAAAATAATTCCTAAAAGGATAGCAGTAAACTTCTGTAGGTTAAACTTATGATTTTCAGAGCTTTCAAAAAGAATTATTGTGGAAATATGTAAGAAAACGCCAATAATTAAAGCTGTGATTTCTGTTACGTATTTTGTAAAAAACTGAATTTTATCACCAACTAAAACCCCTAAAGGACTCATTAATCCAAAGAAAAAGAGAAAACAAAAAACTGTTTTTTTAGAATACTTTGTGTTAAGTAAAAATGTAGTTAAGACAATTGCAATAGGTATTTTATGCACCACAATTGCCCATAATAAATTATCACCAGTATTATGAATTGGTAATCCTTCCGAAAAAGCATGTAAACATAAACTTACAAATAACAACGTTGGAAAATCTTTTCCTTCAGCATGCATATGAATATGGCCATGTTCTGCACCTTTAGAAAACGATTCTAAAACCGATTGTAAAATAATACCAATTAAAATAAAAATACCTGTTAAGGTTGCATCAGAATTTATGGTGTATACTTCTGGCAGTAGGTGTAAAATTGTCACAGACAATAGGTAAGAACCACTAAACGCTAATAAAAGGCGTACGATTTTATTGCTTGGTTTTATTAAAAAAACCAACAAAGAACCAACTAAAACTGATAAAATTAGTAAGATATAATTCACTTTGCAACCAATATTAATCTATTTGAATTTTGAGGGTCAAATTTAGTTAAATTATAATCTCCAAAAATATTAGTGATCTTAAAACCAGCTTTTTCAAAATAAGCTTTCATTTTATCAGCATTTAAATATTTGACTCTTTCTGTATAGGAATGATTTTTTTTATCTGCAAAAAAAATAATATTTTTTAAGATAAAACCATCTTTTATTTCTCTTGTGATATGAAAAGTAATTGCATCTACAGTTTTAGTTTCTTTGGCAACTAAAGTAGTTTTTACAAATTCAGCATTTAAAAAATCAAAAACAAAAACACCGTCTTTTTTCAATCCCTTTTTAATGTTTTCGAGAATTAGAATATCTTCTTTGTCTTCTTTAAAATACCCAAAACTTGTAAATAAATTAAAAATCGCATCATATTGATTTTTAATTGGTCGACGCATGTCATGTACATTAAATTTTAAGGTATCATTTTCAAATTTTTTTGCAGTTTTAATGCTGTTTTCTGCTAAATCAGCTCCAGTAACTTTGTATCCTAAAGAATTCAGAAATACAGAATGCCGGCCTTTTCCACAAGGTAAATCTAAGATATGAGTTGTTTTGGGTAGTGATAAAAACGCAGTAATATTTTTTATAAATAACTGTGCCTCTAAATCACTTCTATCTTTGTATAATATATGATAGTAGGAAGTATTAAACCAATCTGTAAACCAATCTTTTGTTTTCATAAGTACTTTCAGTCTGTAAAAGTAACTAAATCTTACGTTTATAAAAATGAATTTCTTAATTAGTATAAATCCTTTTTTTAAATAGTATTTTTGTGCTCAATTTTACAAGTATGGATAAAGATTTTAAAATGACGGCAACAACACTTTTTGGTTTAGAAGGTGTTTTAGCAGAAGAGCTTAAAAATTTAGGAGCACAAGATATAAAAGAAGCTGTAAGAAGTGTTTCTTTTAGAGGTGATACAGGCTTTATGTACAAAGCAAATATTGCGTTAAGAACTGCTGTTAGAATTTTAAAACCGATAAAGGTTTGTAAGGTTTATGATGAGGAAGATTTGTATGAAGCAATTCAGAAAATAAAATGGGAAAATTTTTTAGATGCAGAAGGAACTTTTGCTATTGGTGCGGTTGTAAACTCTAAGAACTTTACCTCAAACTCACATTATATTTCTTTAAAATCTAAAGATGCAATTGCAGATTATTTCCGTCATAAATATCATAAAAGACCAAATGTAGATTTAAAATATCCAGATGTAAAGATTCACATACATCTTCAAAAAGAATGGTTAACGGTTTCTCTTGATTCTTCTGGAGATTCTTTGCACAAACGTGGTTATAGAACAGCTACGAATATTGCGCCAATTAATGAAGTTTTGGCGGCAGGTATGGTTTTATTATCTGGTTACACAGG
>JBNMNZ010000045.1:0-8201 GCA_051276605.1 Polaribacter sp.
CTTATGATCAAGAAACGATAGAACCTTATAGCCCAACAAATTTTAGAATTGGCGGTAGCATAGATTATTATATTAATGACAAACATTCTTTTGGAATTGGAGGACGTATTAGTACAAGAACTTCGGAAAGAATTACAGGTAGTAAAACCATTATTTCTGATGTAAATAATACAAATACATTGTTTTCTGAAAATCGATTTGATAGAGATAGAAAAAACTTTAACATTAATCCTTATTACGAATACAAAACGGACACCGATAAATTAGTTATCGATTTTAATTATGTAGATTTTACAAATAACAATACTAATATATTGGCTGATGTTGCTGGCAGCACAATAGAGTATGATGACAGAAAATACATTCAAGATGGAAAGTATTCTATAAAAACCTACAAAGCAGATTATACAAAAACGTTTTCAGATAATTTTAAATTAAGTGCAGGAACAAGATTGGCAAATGTAGAAACAGATAACGATTTACAATCATTTAAACATAATACCAGTAATGTTTTTGAGTTTAATGAAGATGAAAGTAGTCAGTTTTTAATTAGTGAAAATATTTTTGCATTCTATTCTAAAGTAAATGCAACTTCAGGAAAATGGTCGTTTTCTGGAGGTTTACGTTACGAAAACAGTGATACAGATGGTACTTCTATTTATATGGAAAATGGTTCCGAAAAAATTGAAGTTAAGAAAAGACCCATTAAAAAAGTTTTTCCAAGTGCATCAATTAGTAGAAAATTGACTGAAGAGTTGGGCGCAAGTTTATCTTATAGTTATAGAATTCAAAGACCTTCCTATAATACCTTAAATTCTTTCGAAACCTATTTAGATCCTTATTCTGCAGGCGAAGGAAACCCGAACTTAACACCTTCTTACACTAATAATTATCAATTTAATTTAACTTATGATGGTCAACCATTTTTTACAATTGGCTACAGTGAAACTGATGATGTAATTTTTGATTTAATAAGACAAGATAATGCTACAGCACAAATTAGACAGCAAGAAGTAAATGTAGAAAATAATGCGAATTGGAATTTTAGATTATTTGCACCTTTAAGTTTTACAAAAGGTTTAGAAGGTTATACTGGTGTTATTGTAACAAACACAGATTATAGATCTTCTACTTATAATGTAGATTTAAATAAATGGAACTTAATTTGGTTTGTTCAAGCGAGTTACGAATTACCTTGGGACATCAACTTTGAACTTAGTGGAAACTACGGAACAGGAGCTTTAGAAGGGCAAGTTGAAGTAGATTGGCTTGCTGGCTTAGATTTTTCTTTTGGTAAAAAGTTTTTAGATGATAAACTAAAAGTAAATCTTGGCTTTAACAAAATGCTAAATAGAGGTTTTGTTGGTAATATTGATTATGGAAATGGAATTGCTGCTGTTGAAAGCAACGATTCAAGACAAAATATTCAATTGAAATTCGTGTATAGTTTTGGTTCTAAATTTGGAAAAAAGAAATCTGGAAGAAACGCTAACAATGATGAAGAAGATAGAATTAGAGATGGTAATTAAAGTTCTACCACATAAACTAATAGAAAACAGAGCTTTAGTGTTGATGTGCTTTTTAATTAACTCATTTAAAATCAATGCTTTCGCAGGATAAATAAAAAACCAAACAAACTAGTTTAGCCCTTGAGTGAAACGGTTTGTTTGAGCTCTTTTGAGGTACGATAAAAGCGACTAGTGAGAGCAGGGAAAAGTTTCAAATAAAAAAACCTTCTTGATTTCTCAAAAAGGTTTTTTCTATTCTAGTTTTTTAATTTTAAAAATGAATTAATCATTCAACTTTAAAACGGCCATAAATGCTTCTTGCGGAATTTCTACATTACCAACCTGACGCATTCTTTTCTTACCTTTTTTCTGCTTTTCTAACAGTTTACGTTTACGAGAAATATCACCACCATAACATTTTGCAGTGACATCTTTACGCAATGCTTTTGTAGTTTCACGGGCAATAATTTTTGCTCCAATTGCTGCCTGAATAGGAATATCGAACTGTTGTCTTGGAATTAATTCTTTTAATTTTTCAACTATTTTCTTACCAATTGAATAGGCATTATCTGCGTGTAATAAAGCAGAAAGTGCATCTACAGGCGAACCATTTAATAAAATATCTACTCGCACCAACTTAGATTCCCTCATTCCTATCGGAGAATAATCGAAAGAAGCATATCCTTTAGAAACCGTTTTTAAACGATCGTAAAAATCAAAAACAATTTCTGCCAAAGGCATATCAAACGTTAATTCAACTCTTTCTGTTGTTAAGTAGGTTTGATTTGTAATTTCACCACGTTTTTCGATACACAAACTCATTACCTGACCAACAAAAGATGACTTTGTAATAATACTTGCTTTAATATATGGTTCTTCTACTTTATCTAACCTTGATGGATCTGGTAAATCTGTTGGGTTGTTTAACAACACAATCTCTGTTGGGTTTTTCTTAGTATAAGCGTGGTAAGAAACGTTGGGAACCGTTGTAATAACAGTCATATTAAACTCACGCTCTAAACGTTCTTGTATAATTTCCATGTGTAACATTCCTAAAAACCCACATCTAAAACCAAAACCTAAAGCTGCAGAACTTTCTGGCACAAAAACCAAAGAAGCGTCGTTTAATTGCAGTTTTTCCATAGAATAACGCAACTCTTCGTAATCTTCTGTGTCTACCGGATAAATTCCTGCAAAAACCATTGGTTTTACATCTTCGAATCCATCAATAGTTTCTGTTGTTGGGTTTGCAGCGTCTGTAATTGTATCTCCTACCTTTACTTCTTTTGCGGTTTTAATTCCTGTAACTAAATACCCTACATCACCCGTTTTTACAGATTTTTTTACAACTTGTTCTAATTTTAATGTACCAACTTCATCAGCAAAATATTCATTATTTGTAGCTAAGAATTTAATACGTTGTCCTTTTTTAATTTCTCCGTTAAAAACTCTAAAATACGTTTCAATACCTCTGTAAGAATTATAAACTGAATCGAAAATTAAGGCTTGTAATGGTGCATCTGGATCTCCTTTTGGAGCTGGGATTCTAGCGATAATTGCCTCTAAGATATTTTCTACTCCGAAACCAGTTTTTCCACTTGCGTGGATTACTTCTTCAGCTTCACAACCTAATAAATCTACAATATCATCTGTTACTTCTTCTGGGTTTGCAGAAGGTAAATCTACTTTATTTAAAATAGGAATAATTTCTAAATCATTATCTAAAGCTAGATATAAGTTAGAAATTGTTTGTGCTTGTATGCTTTGTGCTGCATCTACTATTAGTAAAGCGCCTTCACAGGCTGCAATTGATCTAGAAACTTCGTAAGAGAAATCTACATGACCTGGAGTATCTATTAAATTTAAAATATATTGTTCTCCATTATGCGTATAATCCATTTGAATAGCATGCGATTTTATGGTAATTCCGCGTTCGCGCTCTAAATCCATACTATCTAATAACTGATCTTTCTTTTCACGATCTGTTACAGTGCCTGTATATTCTAACAATCTATCTGCTAACGTACTTTTACCGTGATCTATATGTGCGATTATGCAAAAGTTTCTAATGTTCTTCATACTTCGTTTTCTAACTGCTTTCAATTGACAAAGATATGTTATTTACAAACCTTGTCAAATAAAAAAAGTACAATGAAACATATTATTATAATTCAATCGTTTTAAGTTATTCCTTTTTATTATCTATACTGAAATAATAAATTTAAAACTGAAATTGCACGAATCTTACTATTGTGAACAAAATAAATTAGTATATTTCTTGGATGTATTAGGTATATTATATAAAGAAGATACATTGCATATTTAAAACCCAATTAATGTTTAAAACCAAACAAGATTTTATTAAAAAAATACATTTACTTATTTCTGTATGTATTGTTATACCTGTTGCTATTTTCTACGGATTTAATCCTGATTATCAATTCGATATTCAGCTTCAAACAATAGACGAACACAACTTCTTTAAGGCAATTATGGGGATGTATTTGGGGTTTTCTTTCCTTTGGATATTAGGCATCTTTAAATATCAATATTTAAAGATAGCTATTGTTACCAATATCATTTTTATGATTGGCTTAGGTGTTGGAAGAGTTTTAAGTTTTTTTTTAGATGGAGCACCTACTTTTGGGTATCAATTTGGCACTTTCGCAGAACTTTTTTTAGGATGCTACGGAATTTGGGTTCTGACAAATAAAAACACTAATTTTGCAAAAAAATAAATTACTTTGGTAAAAATAGGCAACATAGAACTTCCAGATTTCCCTCTTTTATTAGCACCTATGGAAGATGTTTCAGATCCTCCGTTTAGAGCATTGTGTAAAGAAAATGGTGCAGATGTGGTATACACAGAGTTTATTTCATCAGAAGGTTTGATTAGAGATGCTGCAAAAAGCTTGATGAAACTAGATATTTATGAAAAAGAACGCCCAGTAGGAATTCAAATTTTTGGCGCTAATTTAGAATCCATGTTAAAAACTGTGGAGATTGTAGAAAGATCGAATCCAGATATTATCGATATTAATTTTGGTTGCCCTGTAAAAAAAGTAGTTTCAAAAGGTGCAGGTGCAGGCATTTTAAAAGATATTGATTTGATGGTTTCTCTTACAGAAGCGATGGTTAAACACACAAACTTACCGATTACTGTAAAAACTCGTTTAGGGTGGGATCATGATTCTATAAGAATCGTTGAAGTTGCAGAACGCTTGCAAGATGTAGGTTGCGCAGCAATTTCTATTCATGGAAGAACCCGTGCACAAATGTATAAAGGTAATGCTGATTGGAAACCTATTGCTGAAGTAAAAAATAATCAAAGGATGCACATTCCTGTTTTTGGAAATGGAGATATTACATCACCAGAAAAAGCGATGGAAATGCGTGATAAATTTGGCTTAGATGGAGCTATGATTGGAAGAGCTTCTATTGGTTATCCTTGGTTCTTTAAGGAAGTAAAGCACTTTTTTAAAACTGGCGAACATTTATCAAAACCTACTATTGCTGAACGTACAGAAATGGCAAGAAGACATTTGCAAATGGCTATCGATTGGAAAGGTGAACGCTTAGGGGTTGTAGAAACTAGAAGACATTATACAAACTACTTTAAAGGGATTCCGCATTTTAAAGAATATAGAACTAAAATGGTGACTTCTGACGATCCACAAGACATTTTTAGTGTTTTTAATGAAGTGGAAGCAACGTTTGGTAATATGATTATTCCTGAAATACATTGATTTTTCAATCTATCTATATTTTTTTGACGCTCATCGATAGTTTCTTGTTTTCTATCTAAAAAAAAACAATAAGGTAGAACAATGATGTAAATTTAATTTGTTATTAAATGAGTTCTAATTAATTTAGGCTTTTTAATAGTAAAGGTTAAATGAAACATAAAGTAAATCTCGACAACAAACAATAGAGATCACTAAAAAGAAACATTCTAATCAGGAAAATTAAATAATTAATCTAGCTAGATTTTATTAATGAACTTCTTAACTATTTTAAAGAGGGTTCTAGGTTTTTTTATATGTTTAAGGTGATTTTGACATGGATGAAACACTTTACCACTACTTTTCTATAAGTTATTTAGAGATTTTACTGCTTGCAATTCTTGATGCAAAAAAACCTATCAACATTCCAAAAAAGATATTTTTGCTAATTTTGATGACCTTGAGGCTAATTTCAATATTAATTAATTCCTAATTTACTTTATAACTAGAGTCCTAAGAATTGTATCTATTTCTCTTTGCTTTAAAATTGGTGAATCTATTAGATAAGCTTTACTTTTCTATAAACTCTTTAGAGATTCTGCTACTTGCAATTTTTGATGCTATAAAGCCTAACACTGTTATTGTTAAAAAAACAATAATTAAATTTAAAAATCTAAATTCTACAGGATATGCCAAGTTTTCAGTAATCATAAATAGCTCAAATTCTTTTTGTAGAAAAACTAAAATAACGCCAATTGATAAACCTATCAGCATTCCAAAGAAAGTGAGTAAGAATCCTTGTAATTCAAATATTTTTTTAATCTCTTTTACACTTGCTCCTAAACTAAATAAGGTTTTTAAATTATCCTTTTTATCAATAATCATCATAATAATTGCACCTATTACATTAAACAATGCAATAATGACAATCAACGTAAAAATAAGGTAAGAAACAAAGTTTTCGGTATTTATCACCTTGTAAAAGACTTCGTTTAATTGTTCTTTGGTTTGTACTTTAAAATCGTTTCCTAATTTTTCTTGAAGCTCCTCAGCAACAGTATCCGCATTTTTTGAAGTTATCAATTTTAGTTCAAAAGCTGTAATTTGATTGTCTTTAAACCTTAACAATTCTTTTGCTTGAGGTAAGGTTACAAAGATAAATTTGCTTTCAAATTCTTCTGTTCCTGTATACAAACCAACAACTTGAACGTATATTTTGTAAAATGCATTATTCGGATTAATGAAGCCTGTACCTGGTTTTGGAACCATAATCTGTAACGGTTCTCCAAAACTTCTAACTCCTAAAGATAATTTATAAGCAATTGAGCTACCGATTACAGCTGTATTCACAAAGGTTGTGTCTAACCAATTACCTTGACTTAAAGTACCATCTATTTGCGTAATCTTTGTGTAATTACCCTCAACTCCTTTTATGAAAGCAATTTCACTTTTTTCATTGTATTCTAAAAAAACACGCTCTTCAATTACTTTAGAACTTGCTACTATCGATTTATTATTATTTAAAGTTTGCTGAATATTATCTGTAATTAAAAACGATTTTCCTTTTACAGAGGTTATTTTAATATCAGGGTCAGAAACATCTAATAAAGTATAACTAAAGGTGCGCAACCCAGAAAAGCCAGAAAGGATAATAAACAACGCTAAAGAACCAACTATAACACCAAATGAAGCAATTATTGTAATAATATTTATGGCATTATTACCTGTCTTTGTAAATAAATATCTTTTGGCTATGTATAGAGAAAAATTCAAATAAGTTGCTTGAATTTATCGTTTTGTACGTCTTGGTAAAACTTCAGGATTTTTAATAGGATTTTCATCCTCCCCTTTTAAAGATTTATCGATTTCTTCTATATAATCTAAAGTATCGTCACCAAAAAACAATAATTCTGGCATTCTACGTAATTGATTCTTAGTCCTTTTTGCCATTTCATGACGAATTAAAACAGTGTTAGACTGTACACCTTTAATTAACTCATCTCTATTTACTGATGGAAAAATACTTAAATATACTTTTGCAACTCCTAAATCTGAAGTTACATGAACTTTAGAAACAGAAATAATAATTCCTTTCATTCCATCTTGTGCTGCTTTTTGCAACACATCTACCAAATCTTTTTGCAGAACTCCTGCAATTTTTCTTTGTCTATTTGTTTCTTCCATGCTGCAAATTTACGACAATTTTATAGAGTGTAAATTATATTTTTTATCCCATATGCAACCATTACAAATCAATTTTTTACATTTAATATGCATGTTACATTTTTAGTATAATAAATTTCAATTAATACTTTTTAGTGAAAAGGTGAATTATTTATTTTTGAAGAAAAGGTCTAAAATAAAAAATCTCAAAATAGAAAACTATTTTGAGATTTTTAAATATTATAAAGATTAATGTTAATCTGCTAAAATAATAGCCTTATTTTCATTTAATTCTAGAGTTCCTGAGGTTATTGCTAATGTTAAAATTTTATCATCATCAATATGTGTTTGCAAATGCCCACTCAACATATCCATTTCTAAATGTTCTTGTGAATGAATATGAATCTTAACAGTACCTTCTCTTAAAATAGAAACTACTGGCGCGTGATTATTCAACATTTGAAATTCTCCATTAATACCAGGAACTGAAAATGAATCCACTTCTGATGAAAATAAAATTGCTTCTGGTGTTACTATTTCTAAAAACATATTTATTTAATTTTTAGTCTTTCGTATCTCGTTTTTGTTTAATCTTTCATAACTAAAAACTCGAAAACTCGAAACTTAGTTTATGCTTCAGCTAACATTTTTTCTCCAGCATCAATTGCATCTTGAATTGATCCTCTTAAGTTAAATGCTGCTTCTGGATATTTATCTAACTCACCATCCATAATCATATTAAATCCTTTAATAGTATCTTTAATATCTACTAAAACACCAGGTATTCCTGTAAATTGTTCAGCAACAT
>JBNMNZ010000046.1:0-8143 GCA_051276605.1 Polaribacter sp.
GAAATATAAAATATCCCACAAAGTCTAGTAAGCACAATAAACATTCGTTTGGGGGTGTTTTACAATTCGTCAACAAGTATCAATTACAATTTAGTAGAATCTCGTCTTTAGTATTATTCAATAACATTTTTTAAATACGTTATTCTAAGAAACTTTAGAACATTAAAATTTGTAGCTATAATTCGACATGATGAAAAATTGCCTTTTTCAAAAAAGGCTCGATTGTTTTATTAAAAATAATTATGCTACGCAGTAATTTTTCTAAACACAATTTTCCAATGCTTGCAGCCGCAAAAAGCTAACATTTTTAGTTTGTAGAAAACTTTGTTATTCTATAATAATCCGTTAGTATTTTTTTCTAATACCATTTTCTAAACTCCACACAAGAGAATAAAATTTAAAAATAAATAAATTTCTATACATTTGTTCTATTATAGCATTTGTATAACATTTTCTGGCTTTTTGAGTTTAATTAAATTTAGAACTAGAAATTGTTACTATTAAAAGTTAATTATATTTTTTTTTATTGATAAAAAAAATAAAAGTTCACATATAATTTTGGGAAAATTACGGCTTAATAACCATATATTAGATTATTTAGCGTAAATAAATGTATAGTATACATTTTTAGCTAATTCGATTTGAAGTAAGGTTTTAGTAAAATATTGCTGACCAGCGAACCACTTCCCTATTGTATTTTAATTGAATCATCCACAGGATAATTCTCAAGATAGATTTTAATAAATATAAAAGATTTAAAAAAACAAGAATTTAATATTAGCTTATAAATCAATTTTTTACTTTTGCAATATGGTTATTTTTAATTTACTACCTCTATTAAGTGCGATTTTTGGATTGGTCTTAATCGCTTTTGTCTTATTTAATAAGTATGGTTTAGGCAAGAATAAAAAAATACGTTATGTGCTATCTTCCTTGCTATTTATTTATGTGATTACTTCATTAGATTATTACTTGACCATCAATAATCAAATACCTATAACTTATTCGGGTACTACCTATTTATTCTATCATTTTACAGGCTTATTATTTTACTATTTTATTGCACTTTATACTAGAACTGAAATTAATTTAAAAAAATGGATACCTATAGTGGTTGCTTATACCCTATTCAGAATTTTAGTATTTCTTCCTTTTGATCACTCTCAAAATCTAGAAGATTTTGTGGTAGCTTTAGAAACATCGGACTATGGTTTATTAGTGCTAGTAGAGAACATTTTGGTGAGTTCAATTAATATATTGCTTCTGTTTTTAGCATATAAAAAACTGAAAAGTGTTCCTTTAATAATCGAATTAAATGAAAGTCAAAAAAACAATTATAAATGGATTAAAATAATTACAATCACTATCGTTATATTGGAAATAGCCGTTTTTACAATAACCCTTTTGGGGAGTTTTGATATTGTAAATTTTAACGATTATCTAAAATTCGAAACTTTTATCTATTTGGTGTTCTTCTTTATTTTTACGTTTTCAGTTATGCGTTTTCCTGTATTTGCGTATTCTGGAGATTTTGAAGATCTATCAAGTACTATTATTCAAAAATATGCGAAATCTTCTTTATCTGATTCTTCTAATCTTTTTGAGGAAATAGAAACTATTGTAAATAAAGAAAAACTCTATTTAGACTTCGACTTAAAATTGAATGCTTTAGCTGAAAAACTAGACCATTCTATTCACCATATATCGCAAGCGATCAATCAGAATGCGAAGATGAGTTTCCCTGATTTTATTAATAGCTTTAGAATTGAAGAAGCTAAAAAGAAACTCATAGAACCAAGACCTCCAAAAATCTTTGCGCTTTCCTTAGACGTAGGTTTTAATAGCAAAGCAGCTTTCTACGCTGCTTTCAAAAGAAACATGCAAATGACTCCTACAGAATTTAAAAAACTTCATGAACCTTCAAATTAGTGTAACTAATTAATTAACAAGTATTTAAAGCTAAAAAAAGTGTCTTCCCGATAAATGGAGACACTTTTTTTTGTCTGACATTATAGGACGGTGTATTTCTATGTTTAAGTCAAAATATATTTGTCACATGAATAAAAATAACGGACAATAAATTAATATGAAAACAACATCTAACAATTTGAAACTGGGTATAAAGGCGATTCCCATTTCAGGTCTATTAAATAGTATGAGCCTCCTAATATTCACCATAAGTATATCAACACATGCTCAGCAGATCGAAACAAATAGGTTACTCAATAATTGGCATCTCGATACGTATGTAATTAGTGGTAAAAAGTACGCTCCTAACAAAAAGGAAAAAGAAGATTTCATGCTTTTTAATGACGATATGAGTTTTATTTCAAAATCAGAAGGTAAACAAGAAAATGGAATTTACATCTTTAATAGAAACGGAGCATATATTGTAATGACAGATGAAAATGGTGAAACGCTAAAGGCCAACATTATATCATTAACAAAAAAACACTTGGTACTTAGCTTCGATATTGATGAAATGAGCGCTATCGAGGTACATTATAATAGTACTATTAAATATATTAAAGATGAAAGAAATTAGGACTTTTTTAGTCGTGCTTTTTTGTTATGCACACTGTTTTTCACAGACAACGATTGCTTTAAAAACGATTCCATTCCAGATTAAGAATCAGAATTTTTATATAGAGAAGGTCTTGGATGACAGACAAGATAAAGATATCGGAGTTCTGGAAGATAATTCTGGAAAGAAGGTTGGCATACTTTTAAAGCACGGAACAGCCGAAACGATTAGGAGTTTCATGGAAACTGCGCTACCAAAAAAAAGTAATGGAATTCCGGTACTTATAAGGGTTAACAATTTAAAAATTGAACATGCTCAAACAAGTATCGATAAGCATACGGCAAGGGTTTATATTGCGCTAACTTTCTATTCAGAAAATGGTGAAAAACTTTATAAAATTTCACATTATGAAGATCAAGTTTTTCCAGATTCAGAATTTCAGAATATACACGAAACCCACGAACAAAGAATCCGAGCAGCTTTAGAATATTGCTTATGGAGTTTTATTAATAGTAAAAAGGCCGATTTACCTAATCACACAACAAAAAACGGAAACAGAAGTAAAGCTTCTTTTGCCCCCTATGTTCCTTTAGGTAAATGGTTTAATATCGTTTCATTTAAAAGAATGATAGATAAATATAATGAAGGTTGGGAAGTTGCCTATACCGGATTTTTAGATAGTGAAAAAGATTTTATTATTCCTTTTGAAATTGCGTATGGTCAGTCTAGAGCTAAATCAAATTTAGTAGAGAAGCGTGGCTATAGTTCAGTCAATTCATACTCATTAGGTTTTGGTTTAAATGGTTATGCTAAAATAGCATCTGGTATTTATTTAGACCTTGGTTTGAACGTTCCTCTCGGATTAGAAGTCTTACGAGATTTGGAAAACAAAAAATCCAGTAATTTTTTGATTGGTCTCGGTGCGTATCAGGGAGTTAAAATTATTCCTTGGAAAGATTCTGGAATTATTATAGGAGCTGGACTATTTCAGCGGTTGCAAACCTCTAAGATTATCAATCGAAATTTTGGATTTGAATTAGAAGTAGGAATCAATTTTTAATTGAAAAGACAAAAGGTATTGATGAAACAAAGAATAATAGGAATAGATGTAGCAAGAGCACTGGCAGTTATCGGCATGATCATCGTCAACTTCAAATTTGTATTTGGGGCAGAAGGACTGAGTTGGGTAAAATCTTTTGCTAGTATTTTTGATGGTAAAGCTGCGGCAACATTTGTTGTATTGGCTGGAGTTGGAATTGCTTTAATGACAAACTCTGCCATAAAAAATAACGACAAACTCAAATTAAAAATTGCTCGGATTAGAATTGCCAAGAGAGCTTTATTCCTATTTGTTGTTGGAATATCATACATCACAATTTGGCCAGCAGATATTCTACATTTTTATGGAATATATATGGTCATCATTCTAATGGTATTACCCTTTAAAGAAAGAACAATTTTAATTTTAGGGAGTGCTCTAATATTTTTCTATCCAATACTTGTTATATTTTGGAATTATGAGACTGGCTGGGATTTTATCTCCTTAAATTATCAAGATTTTTGGACGTTTGAAGGATTTATTAGAAATCTCTTTTTTAATGGCTTCCACCCCGTAATGCCTTGGACTGCATTTATGTTATTTGGTTATTGGTTTGGAAAACAAGATTTACACAACGATAAATTTATAAAGAAGACATTTTTGGTGAGCACACTACTTTTTATTTCTATACAAATTCTGTCTTATTTGTCTATTTCATTTTTAGCTGAAGGAAATCAAGAAGCTGCTTTGGAATTAACTGAAATTTTAGGAACCAATCCAATGCCACCACTACCAATTTATATGTTCAGCGGCACCTCCACTGCATTTATAATTATTTCTGCTTGTATCATAATTACCAAACGATTTGAGAATACTTTAATAATTGATGCATTAAACAAAACAGGACAATTAGCATTAACTTTTTATGTTACACATGTCATTATAGGAATGGGAATTATTGAATTAATAAACCCTAAAAAAATTGGAAACTATACCGTTGAGTTTTCAGTTAGTTATGCACTAGTATTTAGTTTACTCTGTATTGTATTTGCGGTAATATGGAGAAAATATAAAAAATCTGGGCCTTTAGAATGGATAATGAGAAAACTGACAGATTAAAAAATTGGCTACAACTTAAAATATATGAAAGAAATAAAAATTAGATATATCGAACATAAAATGGGATGTTTTGAAATGCAAAGAAAAACGGTATTTGGTTGGCGCTATTTAACATTTAAAGTATGCACATACGGTGGCTGTATAATGTTTAGATATACTGAAAAGACAAAAAACGAAGTACTTAAAAATGTGCTGAATGGTTACAATAAAGTTTGCGATAAATACATAACCATAATTGAATATCCAAGCTTACGGATTTATTAAAAATTCAAGTGAGGACAATAGAAATAAATGGCTAAACAAAATTTCTTTTTTAGGTGAAAATTTAAAATAACCCACCAAATTTAAAAATTTTAACAAGTATATAAATTAGCATAACTCACTGATTATATTGATTTTAAATACAAAAAAACAGCTTCCCTATGAATGAAGATACTTTTTTTTTGTCTGACATTATAGGGAGCGTCAATAAAATGGTTCTTCCAAAATATATTTGCACCCTCAATTAATTAGAAAACAAAATAAAAAACATTAATTATGATCAAGTTAATTCTTTTAATAGCAATCTCATACAACTCTTGTTTCTCTCATCAGGACATAGTACCTGTGATTGAAAATACAAATGGATTTAATTTCAAAGGCGATTATTTTCCTATAAACCAAACCCTCATAACAGCGAACACTATAATAGACAACACACCTGTAAGCATGCCTGTCGTTTTATCAAATTTAGCCGCAATTAATACAACGGCAATGTCGGGTGTAAATGATTTTCGCTTTGCACATGAAGCCACTGATATTGTACCTGGGATATAACACCTATTCCTAAATATTCACTTTTTGGCATGCTAATTGTTAAGGTTTTTTAGTATTAGATAGAGTACTACAATTTTAAGGGATAATGCATTCGTCGTAGCACAATTTTAAGGTATGTAACTATATATTCTATGTCAGAAGAGAAGATAAAAAAGTTATTAACGGCCCATATAAAAGTAACTATTTGAAAAGAAGTAATTAGGTTTTATAAATCCAGTGAGGATTCCAAATATTTAAAAACAAATGAAAAACATTAAACAAATGAAAAATTACAAGATTAAAAAACTATTTTTTGCCCTATGTTTCCTTTTAGCATTTGCAAGCTGCGAATCTAACGACGATGTATTAACTGAAGTTGTAAAAGTTAAAGATTTTTCGACAGTCGAGTTAATAAAACTACATGGAGGATCTAATAAATCGTGGAAATTAACTGAAATAATTATTCCTGGAAAATTCAGAGATAATCCAGGCTTGATCAACAAAACGTGTGCTGCGGACGATATATATACATTTTCGGTTCCTACTTCGGAAATATACGAAAGTATTGGAGAGGTTATCATTAAATTAGGGGATACCCGTTGTTTTGAAACAATTAGTGATGCAGAGAGTTTTGAAGGTATATTATCCTACTTCCCATATACATTAAACGGAGTAGATGTGTTTAGGGTTGCATTATTTTTAGATAGATGCCGCATTACCGATACTATTCCTGCAGGTACTACAACAATATGTTTTGGTGATATTTATCCATTGGTGGAACTCACGGACGATCGAATGGTTTTTTCAAATGCCACAATTGTAGGAGAACAAACTTACGGCTTTGTCTTTGAAAAAATAAATGAATAGTTTTAGTTCGTAAAAACAGATGAAAGCAATAATCTTAAAGAAATAATCTCGCTTTTTAAGAAAGCAAAGTAACATAATGCAGTAAAATATAATACAGATTAATTAATTAAAAAAGCAGTTAATGAAATTGCAAAATGATAAATATTATAAAGTATTGAAGCACTCATTGTAACACAATTATAAACTTATGTTAATTTAATTCCTTTACCAATTTCAAACCTACCACTAACCATACAGAAATACATTATGAATAAATTTACAACAGATACGGTCTGCGAAAGCCAAAGGACTGACCACCCAAAGTAACAAAAAAAGTATTATTGGAATGAAAAAGTGGAATCCAGAAACCACTCAAAAAACGGGGTGTATTCTGAAAAACCTAAAGAGTAGGAACAATTTAAATAAAAAAAAATGAAAAATTTAATTAAACTTTTTTTAGTAGTTATTGCAATTACGATGGCTACTGATACGCTTTTTGCTCAAAATTTTGGAATAAAGGCAGGTTTGAATTTATCAAACATGGTCGTAAAAGACAACTATGAAACTTATAGTGATGATTTTAAATTGAATCCTGGTTTTCATTTGGGTGCAACTGTTGAATTTCCATTAACGAAAATGTTTTCGTTTGAAACAGGTTTGTTACTTACAACCAAAGGAATCAAAAAGAGTGAAGAAGAAACATTAGCGGGTGAAACCTATAAGTATGAATCAAAAGTAAAACTTTTATATCTCGATATTCCTTTAACAGCTAAAGCTTCGTTTGACCTAGGTGGTGTAAAATTATATGGTGTATTTGGACCATATTTAGGTGTCGGATTAAGCGGTAAATCTAAGAATGAAGTGAGCTATAACGGTAAAACTGAATCGGATGAAAGAGATATTAAATGGGGGTCTGATGAAGATGATTCTAATTTTAAAAGACTAGATTTTGGTTTAACTATGGGCGCAGGAGTAGCACTAAACTCTATTCAGATTGGTTTAACCTACAGTCTAGGTTTAGCAAATATTTCACCCGATACCGATGGCGGTTATAAGGTTAACAATCGAGTTTTAGGAATATCTGTTGGTTATAAATTCGGAAGAAAATAGAAAACAAGAAGAAACAATAATTATGATCAAGTTAAAATTACAAATAGCACTTATTTTTTTATTAATTATTTTTACCGCATGTAGTGCAGATGATGATGATAACTCATATGATATATATACAATTGAAGATTTAAATTTACTTCACAACAATAGCTCTAAAACATGGGAATTAGAAGCTTACTATCAGAACTACGACAATCGGATAAGTGATCAAAATGATTGTTTAGTTGATGATAACTACATTTTTAAAGTAGATACTGAAGTAGTAGTAATTCCTGGAAATCAAAATTGTTATTATGGTGCTTCTGAAATTGCCGAAGCAAATTATACTTTTTATGAAGAACAGGGAACAGTTTGGTTGACGATGTCTCAAGGGGAAATAACCGAAAACATTTTTCGTAGCACATCGTTTTCATTAAAATTAATCGAGTTAACAGAAGATAGAATGGTGTTTTCTAGTGGAGATAAAGGAGCGTATAAGAGGGCTTTAATTTTCGTAAAAAACTAAACATATGAGCTTTGCAAGATTAATTTCATTATTCGAAGAATCTCCATTTATGGCATATATTGCCTATTTCTTTATATTCAATTTAACCCTTATTGCACTTGAAGTAATTTTAGATTTAATGACTTCTAAAGAAAGAAGATGGAAAGATTCATTGGCCAATTTTAGTATTTTCTTGTTAAATCAATTTTTAGAAAAAACGATT
>JBNMNZ010000047.1:0-8136 GCA_051276605.1 Polaribacter sp.
CAACCTTAGTCGTCACTAAAACAACACCATTAGCTCCTCTTGCTCCATATAATGAAGTAGCCGTAGCATCTTTCATTATTGAAAACGAGGCAATATTATCTGGTTCTAAACGTGCTAAATCTGATGTAGTTATTTGTAATCCATCTAATAAAATTAACGGACTGTTATTAAAACCAAACGTAGTAACACCTCTAATAAAGAAAGCAGCATTGTCGGCTCCTGGTTCACCAGATCTTTGATAAGAAATCAAACCAGAAATTTGACCTGCTAAAGAGTTGGTTAAATTAGAAGTGGGTTGTTTTAAATCTGAAACTTTTATGGTTGTTATAGAACCGATTACGCTATTCTTTTTTTGTTTTGAAAATGCCACAACCTGAATTTCGTCTAACTCATCTAAACTTTCTTTTAAGATTACATTTATTATCTTATTTCCTAAAACCTTTACATTCTTTTTTTCAAATCCTAAGTATGCAAATAGTAGTGTCGCTTTTGGAGTCTTAATATTGATCACATATTTACCATCAAAGTCTGTTGTAGTTCCATTCGTTGTTCCTTCCACTAATACTGATACTCCAGGAAGATAATTACCTGAACTATCAACAACCTCTCCTGAAACAATTACAGTTTGTGAGAAAGAAGAAAATGTAAAAAATAAAAAAATCACTGGTAATCGTTTGATAAAGAAAACTAAAAATTTATTCATATCATATTTTATATAAAGTAGAATGGAAGAGAGATTCTCTTCCATTCTGTAAGAAAATTAAATCAATTTTAGTTTTATTCTATAATTAACTTTCTAAATTGACCATTAATTTCTAAAATATAAAAACCTGGTTTTAAGCTACGAATAGACAACTCATTCGTTTCTATAGTCTTTTTAAGAATTTGCTTAGAATTAATATCAAAAATTTTAATTTCTTTTTTTCCATCTAAATTTCTAAAACGGATCATATCATTCGCTGGATTTGGAAAAAATTGAAAGCTTGTTTTGTCAAAATCATTTGTAGACGCTGTACCTTGTAATTTTGGTCCCATAATATCATCTACATAAAAAGTACCTGTTACATCTCCTTGTCCAGGACCTATAAAGATAAAAACATGATCCATACTTATACCCGCTGCCAATTCCGAAGCATCTACATATACTGTTTGCCATTCATTTGCAACTAAAATATCTCCATACTTCTCAAATAAAGCAGTTTGGTCACCATCCTCTTTTGC
The DNA here is from genome assembly GCA_051276605.1 of Polaribacter sp. GTDB lineage: Bacteria > Bacteroidota > Bacteroidia > Flavobacteriales > Flavobacteriaceae > Polaribacter. The sequence continues at coordinate 1,222 of JBNMNZ010000047.1, forward strand.
ATTTGCTAACTTCAGCATAAAATTGGTCGTAATTGTAGAATACACTCTAAAAGAAAAAATACCATCTTCAGAAGCATCAAACGCAGTGTTTAGCTGGAAATGTATTCTTTCCCAACCTCCCCAAGTATTTCCTTTATCCCATTGCTGAACCATATTAGTTCCTGCTGTTGGATCTGTGACAATATTGTAAGCGCCAGGTGTATCACCCATAGATTCTGATACTGACATCAATGAAGTTCCATCAAAATCATTATAAACAACCATATTTACAGCAGTTGAAGTTGTTGTAAATGTTGAAGAAACACCATTAACAGGACTATCACTCTCTTTATATTCTATTGTGTTATCTTTAATACCATACCAATATGTTGTATTTACATCAAGTAAAGTTGAAGGGCGAATTGTAATAATAGATTTATTGTCACTTAAAAAAGCATTCATGGCAACAAGTGCACCTGACGCATCCGTTTCTCTTAATTCTACTGCTGAAGAAATGTCTGTTATTGTTGAATCATCTAAATTTCTAAATTGAAAGTTTGAAGAAATCGTTGGGTTTATAAATTGCGCAACATCTGCAGCACCATTTAAAGGATTAAAAGTATTTTCTACGGCTGGAGCTATATTACTCTTCAAATATTCATCAAAATAATACACATCTCCTATCGCAGATCCTCCAGCACCATCTTTATCAAAATAAATTTGTACTCTATCATAATTAGTCGCTGTAATTGCACCATAATTAAACACGATTTCTACCCATGTATTAATTTCTGTCACTTCTATTTTCTGCTCATGACCTTGCCCGTAATCTGGATAATTTTGTAACTTAATAGATACACCTACTGGTTTACTTACCCATACTTTTACTTTTATGAAAGGTGTTTCAGAAAAATCAAACGGTATTAAAGGAGTTGAATCATTTACTAATGAATTTTCTAAACCTGCATCGTTACCATTATAGGTATACTCAGCAACATTGTCAGAAACATTGATTCCAGACTTATCAGGGTTTACTATTTTAGCAAAGCCTACTCCGCCCCAAGATTCAAAGCCTACATTCTCATTGGTTGTATCAAAGTCAAACAACATTTCTTCCACATCACCAGTTACAGCATCTTTTGTAGTAAAACTGGCAGAAACTCCTGTAACAGCAGAATCATTCGAATACTCAATAGAATCATCTACGACTCCATACCAATAGGTTACAGAATTGTCTAAATCGTTTGTTGGGTCTATTGTAATTTTATTTTTATCATCATTAATTGATGCTGAAAAAGAAACATCCGCCCCATTTGCATTATTCATTTTTAATGCAACTTTAGAGGTTAAATCTGTAATTTCAGAATCGTCTAAATTTCTGAATTTACCATTCGTGGCAATTTCTAAATTTGTAGCAATAGAAACATCTGTTGCACTATCTGCTGGATTGTATTCTTGCGCAGGTGTTGTGTATAATTCTGGTCCTTTGATATCATCAAAGAAATAAATATCTCCTGCTACTGTGTTTGTACCGCTAATTTTAATTACAATATTATTCATATAAATATTAGAAAAGCTACTAAAATCGAAAGACAACTCAACCCACTTATTAACATCTGTTGCACTTACAGATGCAGAAGCTTCAATGTTGTTTCCATAATCAGGATCATTTTCTAAATGAAAAATAATAGTTATTTCTTCTGTAGAAAATACCTTCATTTTAAAAATTGAATTAGAAGCTAAATTAAAAGGAGAGGTAAATATTGAGGAAGCATCAATAACGCCAATTCCAATACCATTATCATTACCCGCTGTAAATTGCCCTACAAAACTAGAAGTATTCGTGGCATCTGGTGCTGGATTCGTAACCTTAGCAAAAGTTGAAGAAGTGTTCCAACTATTAAAAACAATATTAGCATTGTTAGTGTCAAAATCAACATGAGTGACCTCCTGAGCACTTATAGTACTAAAAGTGACTAGTAGAATTAAAAGTAATTTTTGTTTCATAATAAATTATAATTAAGTTAAAATAGTACATAAACTAGATAATTATAATGTTGTTTTTAATGTAGTTAAATTTTATTTTTGTGTAAATAATTCACTTTAAAACAACTATGTAATATTAGTTTACTACAAAGTTGGGGCAAAACTTGGTATATAACAATTTTACAACCTCTACAAAAATTAATAAAACCCAAAAAACACCCCTACAAAAACTTTGTTAAAAAACATAAATAACTGACTACTAGGTGTTAAAAATTAAATTAGATTTTCTGAATATAGTTAACAAGGTTTACATCTTTGTCTAGATTAAACTTTTTACGCAATCTGTAACGACTTTGTTCTACGCTTGTAATAGCTACATTCATTAAAGAAGCTATTTCTTTTGAAGAAATATTTAATTTTAAATAAGCACTTAACTTAATTTCGTTTGAAGATAGATTTGGGTGTTTTTCTCTTAATTTTTGAAAAAACTGAGCATGAGAATTACTAAAGTGAAATTGAAACGTTAACCAGTCTTCTTTATCTATTAAATGGTTATTGATTTTCTTGATTACTCTCTTTACAGGGTAATGCAATGAACTGTTTAATAATTCTTCATCAATACCTTTAATATCTTTTATCAAATCTGTTAGCAATTCATTTTTCTTAATATTATTTAAAGCTGAAGATGCTAATGCAGAATTTTTCTTCTTAATTTCAAGATTTAAGTTCTCTTCTTTCAAAAGAAACAGCTCTTTATCTGCTGCCATTTTTTCTAACTCAAATTGCTCTTTCTGACGCTCTCTTTTTTCTTTTTCTACCTGTTTTAATCGAATAACATACTTTTTACTTTTTCTTTTTAAATAAGCTCTATAACCAATAAAAACAAGAAGGAAAGAGAATATATAAATCGCTTTTGCAGTGTTATTAATATACCAAGGGTAGTCTATATGAAAAGGAATCTCTACTACCTTAAACTCACTACTTAGCTCTCCTTTTGTTCTTAGCTCTAAAACATAATTCCCAGAGGTTAGTCCTGGAAAATTAATTTCTGACTTATAGATCCAAGGTGACCATGCCCTTTCTAAACCTTTTAATTTAAATTGAAATTCTCTAGAATTACTTAAAGGGATGTTTGGTAAAGCAACTTTAACTTTTAAGAAATTATTCTTATTCGGAACTTTTAATTCATTATCAGTATCTATTAAAGCAATTATAGTGTCTGTTGCACTAATAAATTCTATTAATTTAATTATTGGAGCGTTCTTTAGTGGCTTTCTTCTTTTAGAACTAATACTATGAAAAATCAAACCATTATCAATACCAACAGCATAACTAGAATTGTTAATTTTCTCAACCTTATTAAAGTCTTTCAAGTGTTTATCCCAAACCGTGTAAAAAGGTTCTTGATATTTATTAAAATGGTTTCCATCTCTTAAAACATATCCTAACAAATTAGAAGTAGAATACCAAAACACATTTTCATCTTGATAGATATAATTGATGTTTTTTAATCCTTTAAATATTTCTGTCGGGTATTTTGCCGTGGTAAAAGAATTATCAATAGCATCATAATAAAAGAATCCTTTTTGATTATAAAAAACCAAGTTTTCATCTATTTTACAAATGTATGCGTAAGGTGCTATATTGGGGTTTTCTACTCCATAAAATTCTACATCTTTAACATCTAGGCCATTTTTAGACAGCGTTAATCTATAATATCCTTTCGATGGATGTGCAACCCAAATTTGGCCATATTGGTCAAACTCTATGAACCTAGATGACTCTCCAAAACCATCAAACTTCTTTAAAAACTTCCATTGTTTATTTTTTTTCTGAAAAACAGCTATTCCAGAATAAAACCCTACATATAGCAGGTTATTAATTTTAGGATGTTTTTTAAAAACCCATCCTCCCCCTTCCTGGTGAATTGTTTTTAAAGCATTATTCTCTAGCAAGGAAACTCCTTTATGACTGCCGACTAAAATCTGATCGCCTATTTTGTCAATTTCCCAAATATGTTCTGTGTTTTTATCTATTAACTTTGGCTCTGAATTTAGTTTATTTATGTTTTTAAAAAACAGTCCTTGGTTGGTTCCTAAATACAATATCGAATCATTTAAATAAGTAGTATACACTGTTCCAAAGTTACTTTTTGTATCTAATAAATATTTTGTTTCACTATTTACTTCTACGTAACTAATACCCGATTCTGTACCCAACCAAATGTTGTTATTACTATCTTTAAAAAGGTTACGAATAGCATTGTTTTCGATGCCATTATTTTTATTAAAATGAGCCAGCTTTTTTCCTTCATTAGAAATAATATAGAATCCATTTCTTAAAGTTCCTACAATAAATTTACCATCAATATATTTTTTAACATCGGTAATTATAAAGTTTTCAGCTTCTTTATTAATTTTCCATTGTTTTTTTAATAGAACTCCGTCTTTAACAGACCAAAACCCATTGTTTTTTGATGCTATTAATAAACTATTGTCTAGTTCTAAGAACAACTCAGCAATATCTAGTGTAGTTTTTTCAGTTCCTTTAACTATTCTTTTTTCAGTATTTATAATTTCAAATAACCCAATAGAAACATCCTGAACAAACGCCCTATTATTTGATGAAAAGAGAGCACTAAACCCTTTAGTCGCCCTTATTATATTAAATTTTGTGTTAGATGGATTGTAGCTATATATTTGCTGAAAAGATTGAAACAAAATTTTCCCTTCTACTTCTACTATGTTTGAAAAAACAGGTAATAAAGGGGCCATTTTAGTTGGATGTTTAAAAAACAAACTGGAATATTCTAAAATACCTTTGCTGTTTTTTGACCAATACCCAAATCCACCGTGGCCAGCAGTATAAATATGTTGATCGTCTGTATATAATACTGCTCGAAGATCTGATTCTTCTTTTGAAGAATAATTTGTCCATCTAAACCCATCGAATTCCAATAAAGACCCTGCGGTAGCAAAATAAATTTCTCCATTCTTATTTTGAGAAATATCAAAAGTTTTTAAATCTTTTTTTATCTGCTTTTTTGAGAAATTTTTAATAAAAGGGTTTCCAAATGGGTCATTTATTTGACTAATACTTGTCGTATAAGAAAGTGAAAGTAGTATAGAAAACAAAAATAATTTTGCTCTTTTAAAGTATTTAAATAAATTGTTATTTTCCAAAACTCTTAATTTTCTTATCAATTATTACCGTTACTGTTATCCTAAATTTACATTGAAAATATTATTTATAGCTTCTTAACTAAAAAGTTCACGTAAAAAAAAATCTTACACATTATAAACTTAAGAGTACAATATAATAAACTGTTTTAAATTAAATTTTATTGAATGAATAATATATCGATTTATTTAATACAAAGGGCAATACTAGTTCTGTCTTTTACTATAAAAAGTTTATAAAAATAGATGAAAAATAGTTTAGACTAATTTACTTTTTTTTTAAAAAAAAACTTAAAAAGCAGCCTATTCAGACCATTGAGAAAGATATAACAAATGGTATCTTCCATTCAATAATTCAACGCAACAAATCTAATTAGTGTATATTCCCCGCCGATCTGAAGATGAAAATTATGAAAGCAAATAAAATAATAAATTATATTAAAGATGTATTAGAAAACATGCCAACTGGCTGGTTGAATTTAACGACACATCGACTAGATATTTATGATGAAAAATTGGCCAAAACTCAATTTTTAGATCGGTTTGAAGTCTTATTTAATGACGCTAATTCTGATGTATCCGCTTTAAATGAATTACCAACAGCTTACGATTATATTCGGCTAGGGCATCCATTATCGTGCATACTAGAATGGGCTATTGGAAACTTACATAATATAAAACCAGAAAATGTTATAACTTTTTCATCAAAGACGGTTCCTATTTTAGCAATTCTAAGAAAAAATTTATTAGAAAATAAAAAAACCCAAATCATCTATACTCGTGAATTGCCTGAGTTTTTTGATATTGAAGTAATCAAGCGTATTTATGGGTATCAATTTAATATAAAACATATTGAGAAAGTAGCAGACATTTCTGTATTTGACGGCAGTACCATTTTCATTTCACAAGATGATAATATTAGTGGTAATAACCTCAACTCAAACATTGACTTTTTTATAAACGTATATGCGCAACTTGGAAGTGTTTTAGTTGTAAACGGAGAACGAAATGAACATTATATTTCCGATATTCAGCACGTAAGAAGAAGGGAAACTATTTCAATGACGCCAGCCAATTCTCTTACTGCATTGCAATCTCTAGTAAATACATCTCCTTTTCATATTTCAGCAAGCAATCTAGAGACTAACAAAAAAATTGTTCTAGATGCAATTACAAGCATTACTGGTGCAGATACAAAGCCATTAGTCGGCTCTAGTGGACTCTCTATACAATATGCTATTATGATGGGGCTTATTCACGATGCTCAAGAGATTCATAAAGGAAAGGCTATTAAATTTATTGTTCCTCCAAATTGTTATGGTGGTACAAATGACCAAGCTCGACGTGTTGCTGCTTGTATTAGAAATGTTGAGGTGGTCGATTTACCAGTAGATGGTGATAATGATATGGTACAAAGTATTGATGTTATTTTAGCTAAAATTGCTAACGAAGATGCGATTCCTTATATAATAGCTGAGATTCCAACAAACCCTAGAGTTGAAGTTCCAAATCTTATACAATTAAGAAATGTTTTAAGTCAAGAACGTAAAACAGCTACAGGTGAAATTGCTGTCGATCCTGTTTTTATTTTAGACCAAACATTTTGTCCGAATGTACACTTCTTAGGTGAAGGTGAAATACTCTCAACAGTTAGAACTATTTCGTATGCTAGTGGTTCTAAATTTCCTAGTGGCGGGCAATGTACGGCGGGTTATTGTGTAGGAAATAAAAAAACAGTTGCTTTAATCAAAAAAATAGACAAGCATCTTAC
>JBNMNZ010000048.1:0-8113 GCA_051276605.1 Polaribacter sp.
CTAAAGCGTTCCATTCTAGAAACAACTTATCTCTTAATAATTGTGGATTTTCTATCTTATAATATTGATAGAAGGAAATTGTGAGGCGGTCTTTGCCAGCTTCATCAATTAATGCAGCGCGTTCTATGGCGCTTAACTTATTGTACAGTTGCATGCTATACGAATTAGGTTAAACATAAATTATTTTTGCAAATGTAGGTAATTAATTAAAAATTGAATTACACCAAATTCTATTTTAGTTAAATATCTTTTTAAAAAAAATACATTTTGTTGATTGTTAAACATAAATTATTAATTTTAACAAAAAAAATTGTTCTTATGAAATATCTATTATTTACTATTGCTTTATTTTTATGTCTTAATATTACAGCACAAGAACTCCCAAAAAAATCTAAAATATTTGTAAGAGTTTACAATAATGAAGGTCAAAAAATTGCAAAAGGAAAAATTCTAAAGATTACAGACGAGGCACTTATTTTAAAAAAAGGGAGTAAATCTATAACAATTCCTACTAATGAAATTTCGTACCTAAAAACCAAGAGAACGAATGGCCATAATATATTAATAGGTGGTTTAGCTGGTGCTGGACTTGTTCTTTATGGAGTCGGTAATGGTAATGTGGATCCTTTCGTAGCAGTGCTAATAACACCTGTAGTTTCAGGTCTTGGAATTGGTATTGGCTATATTACTACACTCTTTAAAAATTCTCAGTATTATTCTATTCAAGGAGACCCTATAAAATGGGAAGGTTTTAAAGAGGCAATGTACGCACCTCAATAATTAGATTGTCTTTTTTAGAAAACAAAACGTCTATCAAGTCGTTTAATTTTAAACATCCGAAATTCATTTAGTCAATTTTTAAACTTTGATTGATTTATAACGTTTTATGTAATTTACTTTATTCCTTTTTTTAGCATCTTTGCAGCTCAATTTATAATACTAAAATTAAACTGATGAAAATAGCTTTAGTTGGAGCAACTGGAATGGTTGGAACCGTAATGTTAAAAGTATTAGAAGAGCGTAATTTACCGATAACAGAATTTATTCCTGTTGCATCAGAAAGATCTGCTGGAAAGAAGTTATCATATAAAGAAAAAGAGTATACCATTGTAACTTTAGCAGATGCTGTAAAAATGAAACCAGATGTGGCTTTATTTTCTGCAGGTGGAGATACTTCTCTAGAATGGGCTCCAAAATTTGCTGCAGTTGGCACGACTGTGATTGACAATTCTTCTGCTTGGAGAATGGATCCAACTAAAAAATTGGTTGTTCCAGAAATTAATGGTGATGTTTTAACTGCGGATGATAAAATTATTGCAAATCCTAACTGTTCTACAATTCAATTAGTGATGGCCTTAGCGCCTTTGCACAAAAAGTACACCATGAAACGGGTGGTAATTTCGACCTATCAATCAGTATCTGGAACGGGTGTAAAAGCTGTTAAACAATTAGATAATGAAGAAGCAGGTATTGAAGGTGAAATGGCATATCCCCATAAAATAGGAAGAAATGCATTACCTCATTGTGATATTTTCTTAGAAAACGGATACACCAAGGAAGAAATGAAATTGGTAAAAGAACCTAAGAAAATTTTACGTGACAATACTTTTTCTATAACCGCAACTGCGGTTAGAATCCCGACTGCTGGCGGACATTCTGAAGCTGTAAATGTTCAGTTTTTAAATGATTTTGATTTGGCTGAAGTTCGTCAAATATTAAGTGATACTCCTGGAATTATTGTTCAGGATGATGTTGCAAATAATATATATCCAATGCCAATAAATGCACATAATAAAGATGAAGTGTTTGTTGGACGAATTAGAAGAGATGAATCTCAAGAAAATACTTTAAATTTGTGGATTGTTGCAGATAACCTAAGAAAGGGCGCAGCTACAAACACAGTTCAAATAGCCGAATATTTAATAGAAAATAATTTGGTATAAAAAAGATATAATGTCAACGTTTCATAAAGTAACTATAAAAGAAATACAACAAGAAACCGCAAATGCGGTTTCTGTTTTGTTTAACATCCCTAAAGAAATACAATCTGAATTTAATTTTACTGCAGGACAGTATATTACACTTCAAAAAGAAATAAATGGAGAAGAGGTAAGAAGAGCCTATTCTATCTGTTCTACTCCGAAAAGTGGAGACATTAGAGTCGCTATTAAAGCTGTCGAAAAAGGAACGTTTTCTACCTTTGCAACATCCCATTTAAAAGTTGGTGATGAAATTGAAATTGCAGCTCCAGAAGGACGTTTTTTACTAAATCCTGAAGTAAATAAAAACTATATTGGTTTTGCTGCTGGCTCTGGAATCACTCCGATTCTATCGATGGTAAAAACAGTTTTAGAAAAGGAACCTACAGCTAATTTTACACTGGTTTACGGTAACAAGTCTATTTTAGACACTATGTTTTATTCTGAGTTAAATACACTTAAAGAATCTTTTTCAGACAGGTTAAAATTACATTTTATTTTTAGCAGAGAGAATGTTAAGAATGAATTAAGAGGTAGAATTGATGGAAATGTTACCAACTATTTTGTAAAAAACATGTACAAAGAAACTTCTTTTGACGCTGCCTTTTTATGTGGACCAGAAGAAATGATACAAGAAGTTTCTAAAACCTTGGAAAACAACAAAATTGCAAAAGACAATATTCATTTCGAATTATTTACTTCCTCTATTGATGAGGCAGCTGCTTCAGAGGTTAAAGAAGGAACTACAGAAGTAACTATTTTGTTAGATGACGAGGAAAACACTTTTACAATGCAGCAAACTGACAATATTTTGGCAGCAAGTTTACGCAACAATATAGATGCACCTTATTCTTGTCAAGGTGGAGTTTGTAGTTCTTGTTTAGGAAAAGTGACAGAAGGAAAAGCTGTAATGGTTAAAAATTCTATTTTAACTGATGGAGAAATTGAAGATGGTTTAATTTTAACCTGTCAAGCACATCCAACAACACCAAAAATAACTATTGATTTTGATGACGTATAAAATCCTTATTTTTGTAAAGTATGGATATTTACGATTTTAAAAATGCTTTATTAATAGGTTTATTCATGGCTTTCATGATTGGACCCGTTTTTTTTATGCTAATACAAACTAGTATTTTAAAAGGAGCTAGAGCTGCAATTTCTTTTGATATTGGTGTTATTTTGGGCGATATTACTTTTATTTTGATCGCTTACTATGGAAGCCGATCTCTGTTAGAAAAAATCAAAGATGATCCTAGACTTTTTTTTATTGGTGGTTTAGTACTTATTATTTACGGACTCATTACCTACTTTGATAGACAAAGTAAAAAGGAAGCTTTAGAGAATGCAAAAACAATTGAAGTTCCTATTAAAAGTAATTATATAAAACTATTTCTTAAAGGGTACTTTTTAAACTTTATAAATGTTGGGGTTTTAGCTGGTTGGTTAGGAATTGTAGTAGTAGTTGGACCAACTTTAGACATGAACCCTACAAGTATTTTTTGGTACTTTGCAACTGTAATTTTAGGATATGCAATTACAGATTTAGGAAAAATACTCTTAGCGAAACAACTAAAAAGTAAAATGACTCCTTTAGTAATTTATCGATTAAAAAGGATAATGGGAATTATTCTAATTGTTTGTGGTGTCTTTTTAATGCTAAAAGGATTTATTCCTAACGAAAAAATTGATGAGTTTATTTACTAAAAAAACCTTCCAAATTTCAATAATTCAGAAGGTTTTAAATTCAATTTTTTACTGTTTTTATTTTACTTCAAAAACATTATTTTCATCATTAATATCTGCCATTAACTTACTTTTATCAATCTCGACAGACTGCACTGTTTTAGCAGCAATAAAAGAATAGGTAGGATACGCCCAACCCCAATCATTTAAAATTTTTGCTTTTGTAGGCTTACTACCTCTCATCATTCTTAACGGAATATTAAAATTTTCTGTAGAACCATCTGTATACGTAACTTCTAGATCAATAGGCATTGGCATCTGACCTATTCTTTCTAAAGTAATTTTATTCCCTTCAACAGATTTTACACCATAATCAATTGTGTGTAAAGTTTGTGTCCATTCGTTTAAATACCAACCTAAATGAATACCAGAAATTTTTTCCATAGAACGTTTTATATCATTTGGTGTGGGGTGTTTAAAGCTAAAATCAGTAAAGTATTTTTTGATTCCTTTTGCTGTGTTTTCTGAACCAATAATATATTCTAATTGCGACAAAAACATACTTCCTTTACTATAACTAGCAAAACTATAACCTCTGTTTGTGTTATATCTATCTGCATGCGTAGTAAGTACTTCTTCTGTTCCAGATTTCACAATAGAATTATAACTTCTATAAGGACCTGCATTCGGATTTTTATCACCTTTCTTAATGATTTTAGAAGAAGCTTTCCTAGAAATATAACTTGTAAAACCTTCATCCATCCAAGGATGTTTACTTTCATTGGTCGCTAGTAAAAACTGAAACCAAGTATGTGCCATTTCATGAGCTGTTACACCAAAGAGACTACTAAATTTACGTTCACCTGTAATTAAAGTAGACATCGCATACTCCATACCTCCGTCTCCACCTTGAATTACAGAGTATTGTTTATATGGATATTCGCCAACATGCTTGCTAAAATAGGTCATCAATTCAGCCGTTTTTGGTTGTAGTTCTTTCCAATTTTTCAAATACTTTTCTTCTAGAGTTTTCTTATATAAAAAATGCAAATCAATTCCGTTTTCCATTTTTATTACATCGTGAATATATGCTGGATCTGCAGCCCACATAAAATCGTGAACTCTTGGTGCTTTAAAATGCCATTTTAATTTATCGCCCTTTGGTAAATTTAATTTTTTACTTTTATCTTCATAACCATGACCAACTTCTTGTGGATTCTGCACATATCCTGTACCACCAACAACGAAAGTTTTATCAAGATGAAGCGTTACATCAAAATCTCCCCAAACTCCTTGAAATTCTCGAGCAATATAAGGTGGTGTATGCCATCCTTCAAAATCGTATTCTGCCATTTTTGGATACCATTGCGCCATAGAAAGCGCAACATTCTCCTTGTTGTTCCTACCCGATCTACGAATCTGAACAGGAATTTGAGCATCAAAATTCATATCGAAAGTTACACTTTCCCCAGATTTAATTGGGGTATTTAAAGTAACCTCTAAGATAGTCCCTACAGTTTCAAAATTTACTGCTGTTCCGTTTTGCTGTAAAGCACTTACTTTTATGTACCCAATTTCATTTGGCTTTAGTTTGCTAATTCTGTCTCTTACTCTTCTATCTGGATCTTTAATGTTTAAAGAACGAACGTCCATTTGTGAACCAGGTTGAAAGGCATTAAAATACAAATGATAAAACACTCTATTTAATTCATCTGGAGAGTTATTTGTATACACTAATTTTTGTTCTCCTTTATATTGGTAGTTGTTTGCATCTACATCGATATCCATCGTATAAGCTACATGTTGTTGCCAATAAATATTGTTTGATGATTTTTTCTGTGAATAAGTAATCTCTTTAATTTGTGAACATGAGGCTAAAATTGCTACTGATAATAATAGAAAAAGTATTTTTTTCATTTTGAATTAAATTTAATTTATTATAAAAATATAAAAAGTACTAACATTCGTTAGCGTTTTTGGAACGTTATTTTTTCTTCGTTAAAAAATCTGCTAATAGTAAAGCATTATATGCATTTACAATACTGCCTGAAACTGATAACTCTGAAAAAGAAATTAATTCTCCTTTTTGATTTTCTGCTGTTTTCGAGCCTGGTTTTATAACATCAAAAGTTACTTTTACTCCAGAATTCATCAAAATATATTTCACTTTTTTTGCTGATAAACTAGGGTAATAAGAACGAATTAATGCAGCTACACCAGAAGTTGAAGGCGCTGCCATTGACGTTCCACTTAAAGGTTCGTATTCGTCTTTCGGAATTGTAGCATATACATCTACTCCAGGGGCAAAAATATCAACATTTATTTTACCATAATTAGAGAAAATGGCTGGTAAATTTTCATTAAAATATAAACTGTTTGCGCCAATTGTAATTACATTATCTGTAAATTCTGTCAATAAATCTTTAGAGTCTGTTGGATATGATTTTCTTACATCCATATTTTTACCATCATTACCTGCCGCATTTACAATTAAAACATCTTTACTTGCAGCATATTTTAAAGCATCAAAAACCCATTCTTTGTTTGGTGAAAAACGTTTACCAAAACTTGTGTTGATAATTTTCGCTCCATTATCTACAGCATATCTAATTCCTAAAGCTACATCCTTATCGTGCTCATCTCCATCAGGAACGACTCTAACAGTCATAATTTTTACATTATTTGCAACACCAATAGCTCCTTTTTTATTATTTCTTGAAGCAGCAACAATTCCCGCAACATGAGTTCCATGTTTTTCTAAATCTTTAGAACCAATTACATTGTTATTTCCATAAAACTTATCATTTATATTATACAGATCATCTCCTAAAGATTGACGAAAATTCATCTCTAAATTATATCCTTTTATGGCTTTCTCTATATCATCTTTATAAGCAATTATTTGCTGAGTATATTCTTTTAAGTCAGACTCATTCATTCCTTGTTTTAGAATATTAGCAACCTTTTTAACCTGCATAAGAAGGCTTAAACTTGGCGACTCTAAACGCTCCAGAACAGCTAAAGTTAAAGTGTCTTCTTGAAAGAATTGCTTAACAGCATCAAAGTTTTCTTGAACTTGTTTTAAGTTTTCTAAAGTTTGATTCATTTCTTGAATTTCATACTCCTTTTCAGAAATTGTTGCTAGAAATTCATTTTCCACTTTTAAATATTGTTGATATGCTTCTTTATCATTTTCTGCAATTTCCGAGACTTTTTTATCTCCAAATCTCTCTCTTCCTTTTTTAACAATTCTGGTAATTTCTAATTGATCCGTGTTTACGATTTCACCTTCTTTGTTTCCTAAAAAATTCCATCCATAAACATCATCAACATAACCATTGTTATCATCATCTTTAATATTACCTGCTATTTCATCAGTATTTACCCAAAGTACTTCTTTTAAATCTTCATGCTCAATATCTACTCCAGAATCTGCAATAGCAACAATAACTTGCACTCCTTTTTTCCCTTTTAAAAAATCGTAGGCCTTATCTAAACTCATACCAGCAATAGAATCTGTTAAGATATCTAAATGAGACCATATTTTCATTTCCTCCTCGGATAAAAATCCTTTTTTGGCTGGTGTGGTCATCACAGCATCAAAATTTGGGAATTTTACAACGGATTTCATTGATTTGCAACTACCAAAAATAACTACAATGATTGCACTAAAAAAGATTGATTTTAAGGGTTTCATTTCTTTTCTAATTAAAAATTTCTTTAAACGTGTGTGTTGAATTTAATCTAACTCCTCTTTCTGTATGCTTAACGGTGCAAATTTCATTATGAGCATCATGCTCTAAAAAAAGGTAATAATTATTGTCTGCAGCTTCGTTTAAGAAGGCAGCCTTCTCATTGATCGTCAACAAAGGTCTTGTATCATAACCCATTACGTAAGGCAAAGGAATGTGCCCAACGGTTGGCAACAAATCTGCCATAAAAACCAATGTTTTGTCTTGATATGCTATTTTTGGTAACATTTGTTTTTCTGTATGACCATCCATAAACAGAACATCAAAACCAACCTGATCTTTAGCATTTCTCTGGATAAAATTTAATTGTCCGCTTTCTTTTATTGGATTGATATTCTCTTTTAAAAATGAAGCTTTTTCTCTAGGATTTGGTTCTGTTGCCCATTTCCAATGACTGTCATTAGACCAAACTTTTGCATTTTTAAAAGCAGGAATTAATAGCTGATTTTTATCTCTTTGAATAACACCTCCACAATGATCAAAATGTAAATGTGTTAAAAAAACATCTGTAATATCGTCTTTATGGAAACCGTGTTTTGCTAATGAAGAATCCAAGGTAAAATCTCCAAACAAAAAATAATAACTATAAAATTTTTCTGATTGTTTTGCTCCTAAACCTGTATCTATTAAAATTAAACGATTTCCGTCTTCAATAAGCAAGCACCGCATACTCATATCTATCAAGTTATTAGAATC
>JBNMNZ010000049.1:0-8041 GCA_051276605.1 Polaribacter sp.
GGAATTAAAATAACAGAAGATGCGATGGTTGGTATTGTATCTACCATTATGACAATTTTAATATTAGTGGTATCAGAAATTATACCAAAAACCATTGGAGCAACGTATTGGAAACAGCTAGCGAATTTTACAACTAAAGCTTTAAAAGTGATGATTTTTCCATTAAAATGGACAGGAATTTTATGGCTTTTACAATTAACCACAAAATTAATTGGAGGAAAAGGTCATGGAAGTGTTTTAAGCAGAGAAGGATTTTTAGTGATGACAGAAATGGCTGAAAAAGATGGCGTTTTCCAAGAGAATGAAAGCAAAGTAATCAGAAACCTTTTAGGTTTTAAGCAGATAAAAGTAAATGATGTAATGACACCAAGATCTGTTTTAGAAACAGCTAATGAGAGTCAAACAATACAGTCTTTTTACAACGAACATAAAAATTTAAGCTTTTCTAGAATTCCTGTTTTTGCAGATAATCCTGATGAAATTACAGGTTATTTTTTAAAAGATACTTTATTAGAAGCCATTATTGATGGAAAAGGGGAGGATACTTTAGCCTCCATTAGAAGAAATATTTTAATCACAAATAGAGGATTATCAATTCCTGATTTGTTTGATAAATTGATCAAAGAAAAAGAACATATTGCATTAGTCGTTGATGAATATGGGTCTGTTAGCGGAATTGTTTCTCAAGAAGATGTAATTGAAACTTTGCTCGGGTTAGAGATTATGGACGAAAGTGATTCTGTTGCTGACCTGCAAGCTCACGCCAGAAAATCTTGGGAAAGCAGAGCGAAAAGCATGGGGTTTATCAAAGGTGGTGATAAAGGAGAGTAACCTTCTTTTTTCTAAAAAAAATTTGACATTAGTTTTTGTTTAATTCCACAAATAAAGTAGGACTAACAGAATAGAACAAGGTAGGTCTATATTGAAAAAAGTGTTTTAGTTCATTACAACGACAACTATTAGAAAAAGCTATTCCTCCTCCTTATATTCGTGATACAAAAAGTCATTATAAGGAAAACGTTGAATATGAATCCTTTTAACTTCTTCGTACGTTTGCTCTTTAAAATCCTCTATATTGTCTTTGTTTAATGCAGAAATAAAAATAGAAGCTACATCGTAATCATTCATCCAGGTTTTTTGCCAATCTTGTAAAGTATAGTGTTCTTTCCCTCTTTCTGTAACGATATCATCTGCATCAATTGTTTCGTGAGCATATGCATCAATCTTATTAAAAACCATTAAAGTTGGTTTGTCTGCACATTTTATATCATCTAAAACACCATTTACAGAAGCAATGTGGTCTTCAAAATTTGGGTGAGAAATATCTACCACATGCAATAACAAATCTGCTTCACGCACTTCATCTAAAGTGGATTTAAAAGATTCTACTAATTGTGTTGGTAATTTTCTAATAAACCCAACGGTGTCTGTCATTAAAAACGGAATGTTCTTAATCACCACTTTTCTAACCGTTGTATCTAGCGTTGCAAAAAGTTTGTTCTCAGCAAAAACATCACTTTTACTAATTACATTCATCAATGTTGATTTACCAACATTGGTGTAACCAACTAAAGCAACACGCACCATTTTTCCACGATTTTTTCGCTGAACAGCCATTTGCTTATCAATGGTTAGTAATTTCTTTTTTAAGACATCTATTTTATCACGGATAATACGTCTGTCTGTTTCGATTTCTGTTTCTCCAGGACCACGCATTCCAATACCCCCTTTTTGCTTGTCGAGGTGAGTCCAAAGTCTCGTTAAACGAGGTAATAAATATTGACATTGCGCTAATTCTACTTGTGTTTTTGCAGAGCTTGTTTGTGCTCTTTGCGCAAAAATATCTAAAATTAAATTAGTTCTATCTAAGATTTTGCAATCTAAAACTTTCTCTATATTTCTTATTTGTGCTGGCGATAATTCGTCATCGAAAATGGCAGTTCCAATACCATTAGACTCAATGTAATCTCTTACTTCTTCTAATTTACCAACTCCTAAAAAAGTTTTTGGGTTTGGTTTTTCCATTTTTTGAACAAAGCGTTTAACAGCAACTCCACCAGCAGTTGATGTTAAAAACTCTAACTCATCTAGATATTCTGTAGATTTTGTTTCGTCTTGTTTCTGTGTAATAACACCTATTAAAACAGCTTTTTCCGATATTGCTTCCCTTTGATCTATCATACGCTGCAAAAGTACGAACAAATCTTGTTTTATAAACAGAAAAAACCTCAATAGAAATTGAGGTCTTAACAAATTAACTAAATTTTTTACAGGTTTCCCTTAATACTTTCTCTTTTTAATAGTTAATTATCAATTCAAATTTTAATCATGACAAAATTAGTGAAACAAGAATCAATTTAAAATATCTTAATGTTACTAAAACAACTTTTTTAGGTTATGAAATTATACTGATTATAAGAGTATAATACTCCCGATATCTTCATCAAAACAAAAGCATTACAATTGTAGCGATTTATATTGTAGAAAATTAATTTGACACTATTGAAGAGCCTAAAGCTGCTGATGCTGATATTCTTGTGTATATTTCTTAAAAATGAAGATTACTCTTTTCCTTGATTTTTAAAAGCTTTCATCAACTTTTCATCATTTAAAATATATTTCTTGTATTTACCATCTCTATATCTGTAATAAATAAAGAATGGCATAAACAAAAAAGAAAAGTAAAACACTCCTAAGCCCATTACAATTTGTGCTTTTTCGTGTTCTGTATTTATGAGGTAAAGTCCAATTATTATCCAAACTAAAAAGATAACAAACATTATTTTTAATATTAATTTCATATTGTAAATTTACAAAAGTTATATTTTTAGAGAATACAGAAAAGTATTCTTTTTCTAATTATTTATATTTGGTTATAAATCAGCTTAAAACTATGGACAAAAAAATTGTGATTGCACACAGAGGTGCTTCTGGTTATTTGCCAGAACATACTTTAGAGGCGAAAGCTATGGCACATAATATGAATGCTGATTTTATTGAACAAGACATTGTGTTGAGTAAAGATGATATTCCGATTGTAATTCATGATATTTATTTAGATGATGTAACGAATGTTGTCACAAAATTTCCAACAAGAAAAAGAAAAGACAATCGTTTTTATGTCATCGATTTTACTTTTGATGAATTGCAAACTTTACAAGTTACTGAACGTTTTAATCCAGCAACTGGAGCGCAAGTTTATAAAAATCGCTTCCCAAAAGGAAAAGGGAATTTTAAACTCCATTCTTTGCAAGAAGAAATAGAATTGATACAAGGTTTAAATGCTTCTACAGGAAAAAATATAGGCATCTATCCTGAAATTAAAGAACCAAAATTTCATCAAAAAGAAGGCAAAAGCTTAACTGAAAAAGTATTGAAGGTTCTTTCTGAATATGGCTATAAAACCAAAAAAGACAATTGTATTTTACAATGTTTTGATGCTAATGAATTAGAGAGAGTTAGAAAAGAATTACATTCTGAATTATTTTTAGTGCAATTAATAGAATCTAAAGAAGAGACAAAAAAACTGAAATACTTTGCAACTTTTGCAGACGGAATAGGACCTTGGTATAAACAAATATTATCAGAAAAAACTGATGGAAAGTTCACCTTTACCTCTTTAGTTTCTGATGCTCATAAATTTGCATTAAAAGTACATCCTTACACTTTTAGGGCAGATGCTCTCGATGAGTTTTCTTCTTTTAAAGAAATGATGCAAACATTTTTAATTGATGCAAATGTCGATGGTGTTTTTACAGATTTTCCAGATTTGGTTGTTAGCTTTTTGAGAAAGATGTAATTCTGTTTGTCTTTCTGCAAAAGTAAGAACCCATACTAATCTAGTAGAATAATGAATTCACAAAAAGTAGGGTTAGCTGATATTAAATGACCTATTTTGAGCTCTTTTTTATTCCTTTGTCAGGATAAAAAAGCGAGTAGTGAAAGTAGTAAGTAACTTCAATAAAGGCAAAATCACAACTTGAATTTTTCTAAATAAAATTTTATAGACCCACAATTTGTAGTAAAAATCAAAGAAGTACAATTAATATTGAAATAATTAAGCAGTTACTTCAATCAATTTATTTCTATAAACAGAAAGCAGTTTCGATTTTGAAATAAAACCAACATACTTTTCATCTTCCACTACAGGTAAATTCCAAGCTCCACTTTCTTTAAATTTGTTCATTACATCTTCAACAGAATCATCATGAAAAATAATAGCAGGGGCTAA
The DNA here is from genome assembly GCA_051276605.1 of Polaribacter sp. GTDB lineage: Bacteria > Bacteroidota > Bacteroidia > Flavobacteriales > Flavobacteriaceae > Polaribacter. The sequence continues at coordinate 4,232 of JBNMNZ010000049.1, forward strand.
TTTCATGAAATCAGAAACATATGTTTTGTTATACTGAGTTTGGTCGAACATCATCGGCCTAATATCATCTAACAAAACAATTCCTAAAAATATTTTCTTTTCATCTAGCACAGGAAAAATATTTCTTTTTGATTTTGCTACTGATATCTTTAGCATTTCTCCAAGCGTCATTTCTGGTGAAATTGAATTAAAATTTCGCTCAATTAATTTATCAATCCGCATTAACATTAGCACATTTTTATCTTTATTATGTGTAATTAATTGTCCTTTTTTCGCTAATTCTACTGTATAAATTGAGTTGGAAACAAAGTATTTTGTAAATGCAAATGAAATTGCTGAAACCAACATTAACGGCACAAACAACTCATAACCGCCCGTGATTTCGGCAATTAAAAAAATAGCAGTTAACGGAGCATGCAAAACACCTGCCATTAAACCTGTCATCCCTATTAAAGTAAAATTAGATTCTGAAACATCAAACCCAAATTGATTAATAATTTTCGCTATCGCGTTCCCAAGAGCGCTTCCCATAAAAATAGTAGGAATAAAAATACCTCCTACTCCACCTGCAGCAAACGTCGTCGTCATTGCGATTGCTTTAAAAATAGCAATTAATAGCAACATTAAAACAACAACATATACATTCTCTAAATCAAGATTATAAGGTATATCTTTAAGTGCTGCTGCCGTGTTTCCATTTAGTAAATTATTGATTAAGCCATACCCCTCTCCGTATAAAGGAGGAATTAAATAGAGCATGATTCCGATGGCAACTCCGCCAATAACCAATTTTTTAAAAGGGCTCTTAAACTGTTCAAAAAAGTTGATTATTTTAAAATACATTTTAGAGAAATAGACAGATGCAATTCCTGTTAAAAAAGCTAAAGCTATGTAAAAAGGAATGTCTTTTACTTCAAAAACATCTACTAGTTTAAAACCAAATAAAACGTCTGTGCCAATAAAAAAATAAGAGGTAATAACTGCAGAAACAGATGCCAATAACAACGGAACCAAAGAGGCAAAAGCCAAGTCTAAACTAAAAATTTCTACTGCAAAAATGATGGCTGCAATTGGCGCTTGAAACATAGAAGACATTGCACCAGCTGTTGCGCAGCCAATTAGCAACATTCTTGTTTTAGAATTCATATGAAACAATTGTGCAACATTAGAACCTAAAGCGGCTCCTGAACTTACAGCGGGTCCTTGCAGTCCGGCAGAACCTCCAAAGCCAACCGTAATCGGCGCTGTAATTAAAGAAGCAAATATCTTATATCCTTGTATCTTTCCGTTTCTACTAGAAATTGCGTGTAACGTAGTTGAAATCCCATGACCGATATCTCTTTTAATCACAAATTTCTTAATGCAAAACACCAGAAACAAACCAAGAATTGGAAAAATAAAATAGAGTGTGTAATGAACCTCTTTAATTAAATCACCTTTTAGAGCTTCTTCAATAAGGAAGGTTAAATCCTTTAAAATAAAAGTACCTAAACCCGCTAAGAAACCAACTAAAACACTTAGTATGTATACAAACTGTCTTTCAGAAATATGTTTATATCTCCAAATTAAAATTTTTCTATATATTTTTTTTGTTGTTGGCATTGTTACCTTGTCATCAAAATATCCGTGCCTAAATAACCATTATTCTTATTATAATACCAAGCTCTATTTTTTGGCATTTTTACCTCATTTATCCTTTCTAGACCTGTTAATAAAATATATTCTCCATCGTTTTTTGATTCCTCTTTAAAAAACTGATACACCTCCATCGCAAATGTTTTAGGGTTGAAATAAAAATACCAAGTATCTTTTCCTACTTCTTTTTTGTAAGTCGCTTTTAGTACTAAATAATCTTTTCCTTTAAAAGTTTTCTTTTCTACTTTTTGATGAATAATCGTTCCTTCATCTTTTAACTTCATTGGTAATCCATATAAATATGTGTAGTAATTCTTGTACATATTTGCACGCTCACAACTTAAACTAAACTTCTTTATCTGCTCTTCAGACGGATTCTCATTTCCGTTAATTGCTATATTACAATTCCCTTTACGAACTTTATATGTGGTTGTAATTGTATCTCTAATCGCTTTTACAGAAAAATATTGTTCTGGTAAATTTATACGGATACTACTTTTTCTTGGTGCACCGTTTGGTGTCTCCATAGTAACAAAAAGTTGTCCCTCAAACGTTTCCCAGTTTCCATTTGGATCATGAAACTGAATGGCTTTTTCTAACAACTCATTCCCTGTAATATCTTGTGAAAATGAAATTATAGAAGTAAAAAGAAGTAAAAGTGTCGTTAGATTTTTCATAGATTAAAAGTAGTGAAAAAATTATATAAAAAAAGGCCTCACTAGTTTATAAACCAGTGAGGCCTTTTTTATAAACTATATTTTAAGCTTTAATATTTAATTTTAAACTCAATTCTTTTAATTGAGTCTCATCTATAAAAGCAGGTGCGTCTATCATTACATCACGTCCAGAATTGTTTTTCGGAAACGCAATAAAATCACGAATTGTTTCTTGTCCGCCTAAAATAGCAACCAATCTATCCAGACCAAAAGCCAACCCTCCATGAGGTGGTGCTCCATATTCAAAAGCGTCCATTAAGAAACCAAATTGAGCTTTCGCATCTTCCTCAGAGAAACCTAAATGACGCAGCATGGTTGCTTGCATTTGTTTGTCATGAATACGAATAGAACCTCCACCAATTTCATTTCCGTTTAAAACCAAATCATACGCATTTGCTTTTACAGCTCCAGGATCTGTATCTAGTAATTCCATTTGTCCTGGTTTCGGAGAAGTAAATGGATGATGCATTGCATGATAATGACCCGTTTCTTCATCTAATTCTAACAACGGAAAATCAATGACCCAAAGAGGCGCAAATACCTTTGGATCTCTTAATCCTAAGCGTGTTGCTAACTCCATTCTTAACGCAGATAACTGCCCTCTTACTTTATTTTTTTCTCCAGATAAAACACAGATTAAATCTCCGGTTTTTGCTCCGGTTTTTTCAGCCCACTTTGCTAAATCTTCTTGATCGTAGAATTTATCTACAGAAGATTTAAACGTTCCATCTTCGTTTACACGACAATAAATCATTCCTAAAGCACCAACCTGTGGTCTTTTAATCCATTTTATAATAGTGTCTATTTCCTTTCTTGTGTATGTATTTCCTCCAGGAACTGCAAAACCGACAACCAATTCAGCTGAATTAAAAACGCCAAAATCTTTGTGTTGTGTAATTTCATTCAACTCACCAAACTCCATTCCAAAACGAATGTCTGGTTTGTCATTTCCGTACAAACGCATCGCATCATCATAGTACATTCTTGGAAATTCTGCCACCTCAACATTATTAATTTCTTTTAATAAGTGACGTGTTAATCCTTCAAAAATATTTAAAATATCTTCTTGCTCTACAAACGCCATTTCACAATCAATCTGTGTAAATTCTGGTTGTCTGTCTGCACGTAGATCTTCATCTCTAAAACATTTTACGATCTGAAAATATTTGTCCATTCCACCAACCATTAAAAGTTGTTTAAATGTTTGTGGTGATTGCGGTAATGCATAAAATTGACCTTCATTCATACGTGAAGGCACCACAAAATCTCTTGCTCCTTCAGGAGTCGATTTTATTAAATACGGCGTTTCTACTTCAATAAATTCTTGATCAGACAAATATTTACGAACTTCCATCGAAACTTTATGACGGAAAATTAGACTGTCTTTAACAGGATTTCTTCTAATATCTAAATACCTATATTTCATTCTGATATCTTCTCCACCATCCGTTTTATCTTC
>JBNMNZ010000050.1:0-8041 GCA_051276605.1 Polaribacter sp.
AAACCTAATCGCATATAAAAAAGAGAAGCAATTAGACCAAAAACAACTGCCCAGTTTTCTAAAATAGGATTAGATAAATCAAATAAGTTTTCTAAAAAAGCAGTTGAAATACTCATTAAAAGACCAATAACACTAAAGAAAATTAATGGTACACAGATGTAATGAATCGTTTGGTTGGTTTCGTTTTGATGACTAACAGCGTATTCATCAAAATATTCTTTAGCAGTTTTCATATCTTAAAATTTAAAGATTAAAGATATCAATATTTTCTATTATAGGAACGATTTTATTTTTCGAAGAATATATAAGTGATTTTTTTTAATAGATTATCTAATTGATAATTAATAATCAAAAAGCACTCAAACTTAATGAGTGACCTATGATACAGCGGCGAATTCTTCAATGTTTTTTTGTGATGTTCTCAGGAATATTTGGGTGATCGATAGTATGTTTTAAGGTTTATAAACTCATTTATTCTTTTGTGATTTTCTTTAAGAAGCTTTTAGAACTTCTGTTTTCTGGATTGATAGCTAATGATTTCTTAAAGTTAACAATTGCTGTTGCTGTATCTTTTTTTAAAATATAAACTTCCCCTAAACAATAAAAAACATTTGAACTGTTTGGATATAAAACTACATTTATTTTAAAAACTTCTAAAGCACTATCAAAATCACCTTTTCTAATAAAAGTATATCCTAAACTATTAATGCTCCTTTCTTTAATAACCGGACTCAAAGAATCTTTTTCTTTAATGGCTTTAAAAGCAGTTAATGCTTTGTCGAATTCATTGGCTTTAAAATATTCATTAGGTGTTTTTTCACCTGTTGTCATTTTCTTAAAATGATAAATAATACCTTCATGTTCTGTTTTTGTAGCCAACACAATGTGCATTTCTGGTTGGTTTACAAACACTATTTTCTCATTTAACTCTTTCATGTAAAAAGAACTATCATTTACTTTTAGCAATTTAATATGCTCATTTCCTCGCCATTTAGCATGCAAAATTTGTTCTTTAAAAAAGATTTCTATCACTTCGTTCTCATTAAATAAATAACGACCAGAAGTAGTTTTTATAAAGTCTTTAGGGTTTTTTTGTGAAGTACAACTTGCTAATAAGACAAGTAAAAATAAAGGATACAAATTTTTTTTCATAGTTGGTTTGCTAAAATCGTTCTCTATTTTAGACGACTAAATCATAGGTAATGTTACAACTATTTTTATTTAATTATAATTGCGTGTTGCAAGTTGACTCAATAAGTCATTTAATATAACGCAGAATATTTTAGTGAATTTAAGCCTTAATCTTCTTATAGGTTAGTAGAAACAAGATTTTTATGGCTTAGTTGAATGCTTTCTAAAGCTACTTTGTTACCATCCTATTTTTAGTCACTTTCTATTCTTTTATTATAATTAAGATTATGGCCAATAGCTATAGCTTTTGTGTCTATTTTTGCACAGAATTATAATGATCAATAAGATGTTAGATTATGTGGTAATTGGTGGAGCGCAATCAGGATTAGCAATGGCTTATCATTTGAAAATAATGAAAAAAAAGTTTATCGTCATTGATGGAGAAAAAGAAATTGGTGCGTCATGGTTGAATAGATGGGATTCTTTAAAATTATTTACACCAACTGAATACAATCATTTACCAGGTTTAAAGTTTAATGCTGAAAAAGAACATTATCCCTCTAAATTTGAAGTTGCTAACTATTTTAAATTGTATGTAAATAATTTTAGTATTCCTGTTCAGCTGAATACATTGGTAACATCTGTTCGCAAAACAGAAAATGGTTTTTATGTTACGCATAAAGGTGGGGAAATTGAGACTAAAAATGTAGTTATTGCAACAGGACCATTTCACACACCTTATACACCGCCTTGTCATACTAAGATATCTGATACTATAAATCAAATACATAGCAACTACTATAAGGGTTTACATCAGTTACAAGACGGTGATGCTTTGGTCGTTGGAGGTGGGGATTCTGGATATCAAATTTTAAATGAAGTTTCTAAAAACACCTCTAGAACCGTTTATTTTTCTGGTGATACCAAAGTGAAATCATTACCTCATAAATTTTTAGGAAAAACCTTATGGTGGTGGTTAACAAAGATTGGTTTCTTAAGTTATAATAAGTATAGTTGGGTTGGAAGAAAAATTAATTCTTCTACACAACCAATTATAGGTACAGATGTTAAGGAAATTCTTTCTAGAGAGAATGTGATACCTGGAGGAAGAACGAAAGATGCTATGAATGAAGAAATTGTTTTTGAAACAAAAAGTATTTCTACCATTAAAAATATTATTTGGGCAACAGGGTATCGACCAAATTTTAATTGGATTGAAGGATTGGAACTTGATACAGACAGCTACCCAAAAAATTTTAGAGGAGTCAGTAATATAAAAGGCTTGTATTTTATTGGCTTGCCATGGATGTACACTCGTGGATCGGCAACATTAGGCGGAGTCTCAAAAGATGCTAGTTATTTAGCGGATATAATGCGTAAAGAAATTAGTGATTAATTTGAAATACAGTTTTTCGTTAGTGTATTTTACATATATGTGTTTACTATTTTTCAACTATCAAATTTTCTAGGTATCTAAAAGCTGAGGCAATTAAGTTATTTCTCTTTTTTGCCTTTTTTTCATAATTGTCAAGGGTTTTTCGATTCAATTTTCTACCTTTTATAAAGACAGTTGTGGGCTTTTTCAATACTGACAAGTCTAATAAAGGGTTATCATCTACTACTATAAGGTTTGCAATTTTCCCCACTTCAATGGTGCCCATATTATTCATTATTGTATGCGTTTTTGAAGCATTTATCGTTGCCGTTTTTAGTGTTTCGTAATTAGAAAATCCGGCTTCTTTATAAAAAGCAAGTTCTTGATGAATAGAAAAACCTGGAATAGTTACGCCTATTCCAGCATCAGTACCACTGATAAAAGTAACACCCGCTTTATGTAGCTTACGGATTATTTTTAAATGAAAATCATGCTGCTTTTTTATCGTTTTAACAATAGAAGAATCTCTTTGTTTAGCCGTATTCCATCTTTCAAACTGAGCTTTACTATCCACTTTTTTAATAAGAGGATTTATAAATTGCAGTTGCTCTGATTCTAAAATTTGATCATCAATAAGCATTTGATAAATATTATTGTAGACGGTTAAAGTCGGACTGAAAGAACTGTGTTTTGATTTTTCGAAATCACGAATTACTTCTTCTAATTTTAATGTGTCAAGTTTGTAATTTAGCGGTTGTTGGATAATATCCTCTACATGTTCTATTGATTTTATCTGAGGATTAAAATGATAGGAGTAAGGCACTTTCTGCGAAGGATGTGCAATAATATCCATGTCAGAAATCGTTGCTTGTTCAATAACAGCGTCGAATAAGTCTTCAGTCAAACCATAATAGGTTTTAATAAAATCGTATCCTCTTTTTTTGTATGAAATTACTTTTTCTTTGGCTTCAGATGGGTCTGCTAATTGTAAATTATCATTTCCAAGAAATTCTGGACCAGTAAGTTTAGGACCAGTTGTAAAAAACAATGGAGAAATAATTTCATCATTTTTTATATCTTCTTTAAGCCTTAAATGCATTGGCATTCCCCATAAATTTCTAACAGCAGTAACACCGTTAGATAGATACAAGCCCAGTTCGTGTCTATCCCATAAATGAACATGCATATCTATAAGACCAGGCGTTAGATACTTATTTTCTGCATCTATAATTTCAACCTCTTTAACGTTAATATTATCTGCGATTTCTTGAATTATTCCCTCTTTTATATACACCATTTTGTCAACTAAAATAGTGTCTTGATTCATGGGGATTACATTGACATTTGTAATAAGAAAGGAATTATTAGCAGCCGATTTATTATTTTCAACCTTTAAGTAATTCGTACTTTGCGTATCTACCAAAAGTACAACAACAATGGATATTAGTAAAATCCCACTAATTATGACAATAAATTTAATAATTCGTTTTACTATTTTCATAATTATATCAATTATAGCGAGATTACGCTAGTTTGTTTTTATTTAAGAGAACGAATTTACTACATAGAAAACGAACTAGCGTAATCTAGGAATAATATTTAGAATTTGCACAAACTTCGCAATTGGCAGTAGTTCTTTAAATCTAAAATAATTCATCGATATTCTGCCTCGATATTTCCATTATAAGTTTCATTCCCGTGGAAAAAGGAATTCATAACTAATAATTTAAAGAAGCTTATGTTTTCTATTGAAACCTTCACTGAATTGAATTCAGTATTTATTGCAGAAAATGAGTAAAAAAAAGAAAGATTCTTATTCTAAATCTAATAATGAATAAAATAAATAGACATCGTATTTTAAAACAATCTATTTTATTGATATTCAGGTAAATAAAACTTTCTTTAACAGTTGAAAATAATACCAGTACACCCATCAATAGTAACAAAACATAATAAAAATGGTATTTTTGATAATTGATTATAATTTGAATACGAAAAGAATAAAAAAATGGCAAATACATTATTTGACAAAGTATGGGATTCACATGTTGTTCGTCAGGTTAAAGACGGGCCAGATGTGTTTTTTATAGACCGTCACTTTATCCACGAAGTTACAAGTCCCGTAGCTTTTTTAGGATTAGAAAGTAGAGGAAACAGTGTTGTATATCCTGCGCGTACATTCGCAACAGCAGACCACAACACGCCAACTATAAATCAACATTTACCTGTGGCAGACCCATTATCTGCAAATCAGTTAGATGCTTTAGAAAACAATGCCGCTAAATATGGTATTTCGCACTGGGGTTTAGGAGATGAAAACAACGGAATTGTCCATGTGGTAGGCCCTGAAAACGGAATTACATTACCTGGTGCAACGATCGTTTGTGGAGATTCTCATACATCAACTCACGGAGCTTTTGGAGCGATAGCCTTTGGTATTGGAACTTCTGAAGTAGAAATGGTATTGTCTACACAATGTATTATGCAGCCAAAACCTTTAAAGATGCGTATTAACGTAACTGGAAAATTAGGTTTGGGTGTTACCTCTAAAGATGTTGCTTTATACATTATAGCAAAACAAACAACTTCTGGAGCAACGGGGTACTTTGTCGAATATGCTGGTGAAGTTTTTGAAGATATGTCTATGGAAGGACGAATGACGGTGTGTAATTTATCCATTGAGATGGGTGCTCGTGGAGGTATGATTGCTCCAGACACCAAAACATACGAATATCTTAAAGGTCGCGCTCAAACTCCTAAAGGAGCAGATTGGGACAAAGTTATGAAATATTGGGAAACTTTATATACCGAAGAAGACGCGGTGTTTGATGTAGAATTTAATTATGATGCAGCTGATATTGAACCAATGATTACTTATGGTACAAACCCAGGAATGGGAATGGGCGTAACAAAATCGATACCGACTGCAGAAAGTTTGGAAGGTGGTGTAGAAACGTATCGTAAATCTTTAGGATATATGTCTTTTAATGAAGGCGATTCTATGATTGGTAAAGAAATTGATTTTGTGTTTTTAGGTTCTTGTACAAACGGACGAATAGAAGACTTTAGAGGGTTTTGTTCGATTGTTAAAGGAAGGCAAAAAGCACCAAATGTTACAGCTTGGTTAGTACCAGGTTCGCACAAAGTAGTAGATCAAATAAAAGCAGAAGGTTTAGATACGATTATTACAGACGCAGGTTTTGTTTTAAGAGAACCAGGTTGTTCGGCGTGTTTAGCAATGAATGATGATAAAGTTCCTTCAGGAAAATTATCAGTATCCACCTCAAACAGAAACTTCGAAGGAAGACAAGGACCAGGATCTAGAACATTATTAGCATCACCTCTAGTTGCTGCAGCATCTGCTGTGCAAGGTGTGGTTACAGACCCTAGAACATTATTAGTATAAAAGTTAAAAAGTATAAAAGTTTGAAAGTAAATAGTTAGAAAGTTCGTAACAGTAAGAACTTTGAAACTTTGAAACTTTGAAACTTTACAAACATAGAAAACAATGGCTTACGATAAATTTCAAGTATTAACAAGTACAGCATATCCGCTACCAACAGAGAATGTAGATACAGATCAAATAATTCCTGCTCGTTTCTTAAAAGCAACAGAGCGTGTAGATTTTGATGTGAATTTTTTTCGTGATTGGAGATACAATCAAGACGGAACACCAAAATTAGATTTTCCTTTAAACAAAGAAATTTATGCAGGTTCTAAAATCTTAGTAGGCGGTCGAAATTTTGGTTCTGGTTCTTCTAGAGAACATGCAGCTTGGTCTGTGTACGATTTTGGATTGCGTTGTGTAATTTCATCTGCATTTGCTGATATCTTTAAAAATAACTGTTTAAATGTTGGCGTATTGCCTGTTCAGGTTTCTGCAACATTTGCAGATACACTTTTTGTAGCAATTATGGCAGATCCAAAAACGGAGATTAAAGTTGATTTACCGAATCAGAAAGTAACGTTAGTTGCAACAGGTGAATCGGAATTTTTTGCAATTAATACCTACAAAAAAGACAATATGCTAAACGGTTTTGATGATATTGATTACTTAAAAAACATCGAAAACGAGATTACAGCCTTTGCTAAAACAAGACCCTTTTAAGAATAGTTTTAAGGTTGAGGTATGGCAAGTAGAAAGATTGAAATAATGGATACAACACTGCGTGATGGAGAACAAACATCAGGAGTGTCGTTTTCAGTTTCCGAAAAATTAACAATCGCAAAATTATTACTAGAAGAATTAAAAGTAGATCGTTTAGAGATTGCATCTGCAAGAGTTTCGGAAGGTGAGCTAAAAGCTGTTAAAAAAATCACTTCTTGGTCTACCGAAAACAATTGTATAGAGAAGATAGAGGTGTTAACCTTTGTTGATGGAGGGAAATCAATCGAATGGATGATAGAAGCTGGCGCTAAAGTCCAGAACTTATTAACCAAAGGTTCCTTAAACCACTTAACACATCAATTAAAAAAAACACCAATACAACATTTTGCAGATATTAAAGCGACTATTGATTTAGCGGCAAAGCATGATATTAAAACCAATGTCTATCTAGAAGATTGGTCTAATGGAATGCGAAATTCAAAAGAATACGTTTTTGAATATTTAGATTTCTTGACGACTCAGAATATTGAACGTGTTTTATTGCCAGATACTCTTGGCGTTTTAACACCAGAGGAAACATTTAAATTTATTACAGAGGTTCGCCAGAAATACCCAACTGCCCATATCGATTTTCACGGTCATAATGATTACGACTTAGGAGTTGCCAATGTAATGGAAGCTATAAAAGCAGGTGCGAATGGTTTACATTTGACTATTAATGGTATGGGAGAACGTGCAGGAAATGCACCAATGGCAAGTGTCATTGCAGTAATTAACGACTTCCTAACCGAAGTAAAAATTACTGTAAATGAGAAAGCCTTAAATAAAGTAAGTAAGCTTGTAGAAACATTTTCAGGCTTTCGTATTCCTGTAAATAAACCTGTTGTAGGTGCAAATGTTTTTACGCAAACTTCTGGAATTCACGCAGATGGAGACAATAAAAACAATCTCTATTTTAATAATTTAATGCCAGAACGTTTTGGTAGAAAACGGAAGTATGCATTAGGGAAAACATCTGGAAAAGCCAATATTAAAAAGAACTTACAAGATCTAGGAATCAGTTTAAATGATGAAGAGCTAAAGAAAGTTACCCAAAGAATTATTGAATTAGGAGATAAAAAAGAAGTCGTTTCTCAAGAAGATTTACCTTATATAATTTCTGATGTTTTAGACAGCGATACCATTGAAAAACGTGTGGTTGTAGAGAATTATGTTTTAGGACATGCAAAAGGAATGAAACCGTCTACTACTTTGAGATTAAAAGTTGAAGGTGTGCAATATGAAGCGCATGCGCAAGGAGATGGACAGTTTGATGCATTTATGAATGCATTACGTAAGCTTTATAAAAGACATAGTAAAAAAGAGTTACCCTCTTTAATAGATTATGCAGTTAGAATACCACCAGGAAGTAATTCAGACGCATTGTG
>JBNMNZ010000051.1:0-7926 GCA_051276605.1 Polaribacter sp.
GGAATTAAAGTTACCTTTTCTTGTACTATAGAAATTAAAGGTCAAGAAAAACCTGCTTGTGTTGCAGAATTTATTGCCGCTTTATTCGAATAAAAAAACTGCAAATTGTGCTGCTTTTAAAATTTTGATTTATTATTCATTTATAGCAATCACAGCTGCTTTAAACAAATTGGCTTTCGAATTAAAGTAGGCGTTTTCTATCTCAATGGCTTTTAATTTAGTTTCTATCAATTTAGATTCTCGAGAATTCACTAAGAATAATGAACTTTCACCTAAAAAGAATTTTCGCTCTTCAGCTTTTAGTAAAGTACCGTAGTCTTTTACAATATTGGTAATATAAGTACTTTGAATTACGAAAGATTCTAATTCTTGTTGTACTGCATTTACCTTGTTTTTTATAACCACTTTCGTAGCTTCATTTTCTAACTCAGCATTTTGTAATTTAATTTTGGCTAGTTTTAAATCACCTCTTTCTTTTCTTAAAAATAGAGGTACTTTAAAATTAATACCGGCTTTGTAATTATCAACGACTAAAGAATTTACTTCTCTTGGTGTTTGTGTTAAAAAATTATACTGAACATCTAATTGTGGTAATAAGTTGTTCATTTTTAGTTTTCTTTCAATATTTAAACTCTTTATTTTAAACTCTAAAGATCTAATTTTAGGATGGTTATCAATGTCAAAATCAGCATTATTAAACAAGGCAATATTAAACGCAGTATCTACATTGTTTAAGGTGTTAATATCGGGCACTATATTCTCTTGCAATTCCACTGGTGTGTTTTCATTCAACCACAAGAAGTTAGATAATTCTAAGGAGGATTTTACTAGTTTAATACGTGCTTTTTCTAGATTTAACTGTCTGCTGTTTAAATTAATTCCGGCTTCTAAAGTATCAATTGACGGCTTATCTCCTTCCAAAAAAGCTCTTTTTGTCCCTTTAAAACGAATCATAGCATTTTCTAAAAAATCATTAAAAACGCTTTTTTCATTATATGTTTTTAACCAGCTAAAATAAGAAATAGAAGCTTTATACAATATTTCATTGACTAATATTTGCTGATCCTCTTTCGCTTGATTGAGAAAAAATCTCGCCTGTTTTAAGGAGGCAATTCTTTTGTTAATCAGCAATCCTTTTAATAGAGAAGCAGAAACGCCGGCAGCGTAAAAGCCATCTAAAGGAACATTTGCTTCTGGATTTAAGAAAAGACCATTATTATTTTCAAAATTTGCTTTAAACTCCAAGCCATACCAAGTAGGTATCTTAAAAGCACCATTTAATTTATTAAAATATTCATTATCTTTAAATTGTTTTTTGTCAAAATCAATTTCAATTTTGGGATCAAAAGCACCTCTAGCTTTTAACAATTTTGCTTCACTATTATCAATGACTAAATTGGCTTGTTTTACGATGGGATGATACGTTTTTACATATCCTAAATATTCTGATAAGGTCATTACAGATTCTACTTTTTCTTGAGACGAAAGCTTTGCAAACAGAAATAAAAACAAAACTAAAATATATTTTTTCATGTTTTAAGAACCTAAAGTTTAATTGCTTTTTATTTCTTTTTAGAATTTGATTTTCCTTTCACATTATTTTCTGGCTGATAATAGTTAGGAGGGAAGCTGTTTAGTTGTCTCCAGAGTTCAAACCAAATAGGTACGTCTTCTAAAAGAGCAATTGTTTTTGCGCCAGATCCAACTCGAATGGCTTTTGGCCAAGTATGATCTGTTTCATCAGGAGCTAACAAAACTCTATATTTTCCATTATCAGAAATATAGTTTTCTATGGCAACCACTTTTGCACCATAAGTTCCGTAAGAAACATTAGGCCAACCAGAAAAAACAATTGCTGGCCAACCATCAAATTGTACACGCACTTTTTCATCAATATGTAAAAGAGGCAAATCTATGGGTCTTACAAAAGTTTCTACCGCCAAATCATATTTTGCTGGCATAATTCCAACTAAACCATCACCTTCTTTAAATGTGCCTCCAATTCCGCCTTTTATAACTTTATTGATGTATCCATTTTGCGGAGCAGTAATATATAAAAGACTGTTTCTAACTTTATAATTACTGTTACTATTTTCTAATTTAGAAACTTGAGCTTTAGCATTAAAGCCACTAGATTGTGCTGTAAATTTATCGCTTTCTGCTTTTGATATTTTATCTTCATAACTTGCTCTTACTTTAGATATTTCAACTTTTGCATTGATAACTTCATTTTTTGTTGCCAATAATTTATTTTCTTGTGATATTATTTCTGCTTGTGTTGCTTGAAGTTTTAAGCGTTTTTCCTCAACATCTTTAACCGCCTTTAATCCTTCATTTTGTAGAGTCTGTGTTCTATTAAATTGTCTTTCGGCAATTTTTATATTTGTTTTTGCTGCTTCAAACTCGATACTATCACTTTTTACTTTTAATTTAGATTGTAAAAGTTTATTTTTCGCTTGTTCTAATTTTAACTTTCTTTCTTCTTTTAAAGCTGATATTTGTCTACCTAAAGCTTCAACTTTAAATTGATATGCATTTACAGAAGAAACCTTTGCGTTGATTTGTTCATTGGTTCTTTCAATTAATTTATTGTCAAAATAATCGCTTTTAACTTCAGATATTCTAAGAATTGTATCTCCTTTTTTCACATAACTTCCTTCTTTCACAAACCATTGTTCAATTCTTCCAGGAATTTGAGATTGAATCGATTGGGGTCTTTGAGCTGGAGTTAATGTAGTTACTAGGCCTTTACTTGTAATATTTTGAGTCCAAGGTACAAACAAAGCAATAAACCCAAGAATAGCAAACACTAATAGAAACTTGTTAAATGCTTTGTAATACTCTTTATTAAAAATATTCTTCCCAGATTTAAACTGACTTAAATCTACCTTTTTATGTAGCTGATTGTTAGAGATATTTAACATCGATTTTAATTTATAGATTTAATTTCTCCTTTTTTCAAAGTAATTATTTGAGTACATTTTTTTTTCCAACTTTTTTTACTGCTGACAACAATTAAAGCCCAAGGTCTTTTAGAATCCGTTAAATAGCTGATTATTTTCAGGGTTTCATTAAGATTAAATTGATCTAAAGGATCTTCTAAAATCAAAATTTTTGGTTGTTTAATAATTGCTCTTGCTAAAATAATTTTCTTTGCAATTGTATAAGACATTTGTTTTCCTTCAGGATATAAGACAGTTTGTAAACCATTGGATTGTTCTTTTAAAAATTCTGTTAGTCCTACAATATCTAACGCCTCATAAATAATTTCCTCTTTAATATCTCTATTACCAAAAACTAAGTTATCTCTTATACTACCTTCAAACGGTGTTTCATCAGAAAGAGATAAACCTAGTTGAGAACGGTAATGATTTAAATGCAAGCTACTTAGAGATAAGTTATTGACATATATATATCCTGTAGTTGGTTCTATTACTCCTGAAATTAATCGCAATAAACTCGATTTTCCTGCACCACTTTCACCGATTACTAAAATTCTACTTTTAGGCTCTAAGGTTAAAGATATATTTTGAAGAATATGTTTCTCTCTATTTTCTACTCCATAAGAAACATTCTCTAATTCAACGGTTAAACCATTTTTAAATAAAGGTCTATCACCTTCTTGTTTTTCTAATTCTTTATCAACAACTTGCCCAATTTTTTCTATTGATGTAAGTACATCATAAAATGATTCTAAACCAATCATTAATTTTTCTACAGACTGAATTACCAAAATAATAATAATTTCTGCAGCAACAAACTGCCCTATATTCATTTCTTGATTTAGTACTAAAACCCCACCGATCAACAATAAACTTGCGGTTACAATTACCTTAAAACCAATCATTTGTGTAAATTGAAGAATAAGTACCTTAAAATGATTTTCTCTAGCTTCTAAGTATTTACTTACCAAATCATCGTTTTTTGACAAGGCTAAATTGGTGTTTCCTGAAAGCTTAAAACTCACAACTGTTCTAGCAACCTCCTGTATCCAATGTGCAACCTTATATTTGTTTTTAGATTCTTCTAAACTTGTTAGCAAGCCTCTTTGGGCTGTGAATTTAAAAACTATGTAAATCAAGAGTAATAACAGAATTCCAAAAATGATGAAAAAAGGATGATAAAATGAGAGTAATATCAATGCAAAAATAATTTGTAATAATGCAGTTGGTACATCAATTAGTAATTTTGATAATCCTTTTTGAATGGTTAATGTATCAAAAAACCTATTGGCTAATTCTGGAGGGTAATAATTGCGTAGTTCAGTCATTTTAATTTTTGGAAACCGGTAGCTAAGTTCAAAAGAAGCTCTAGTAAAAATTCTTTGCTGAATGGTTTCTATAATTCTTAATTGCATTAGTTGTAATGCTCCAGAAAAAATAACACCACTTGTAACTACAACGACCAAAACCACCCAAGATGTAGAAATTTGTGCACCTTGTATTAAATTAATAATTGCCTGAATTCCTAGCGGTAAGGAAAGTGCTACAACTCCACCAAAAATTGCATAATAAAATATTTGAAAAATATCTTTTTTTTCTAATTCCAACAACCCTAAAAACCGTTTCCAAGGACTTAATTGTTTATGATTCATACTTTCTTTAAAGTATTATTAACTAAGTCAATAAAAAAATTACTAGGTACTTCATCATCATTACAGTTCGTTATTGAGGGAAAATGTTTTCTAAGGTAATGCTGATATAAACCACCTTCAATAATCGTACTTGCTAAGCTTAATGAAAATGAATACTCTTTTTTCACGTTTAAAATCATTTCACTAATTCTAGTAATTACTCTCTTATATACTTCAAAATATCCTTCTTCATTTTCTTTATCTACTTCTTTCGTTAAGAAAGATTTAGAGCTTTCGTTTACAATAATTTTGTATAATAAAGTCTCATCAATATGAGCAAAATTATTATCTTCTACAACCGTTCTTGTTACAATGGTAACAGCTTTTTCTAACTTCTCTATATGATTCGAAATACTAAAAGTTTCTATGACTAATTGGTATTCTAACCATGCCCAATACCAAGAAGATAGGTAAAGAAGTAGTTTGTGTTTGCTTTCGAAATAGCGATAAATTGAACTTTCATTAGAGCCAATTTTTGTTCCTAATTTTTTAAAAGTAAAATTATCAAAGCCAATGTCGTTTATCAATATAATACTTTGCTCAATAATTTTTCTTCCTAATTCTGATGTCTCTGGATCTTTGATAAAAATTTTATCAGGAACAGATATTTTTAATACAGATAATAATCTCTTCATACTTTCTTATTCTATTGCAAATATAATAGTAATGCTATTAATAGTTGCTGCTTTACTAATTTTTAATGATTTTTTAACATCTATGGCATCACAATGAAGAATAATTAATGAATAAAGAGTATCTTTGCACTATAAGACAGAATACACTCCAGTAATTACACTAGTTAGCGTTAGTTTGGTTTTGAATTTTCAGTTAGGTATTTTATCTTATCAGAAACAATAATTTAAAACTCTTATATTTTTAATGGCAAAATCGCAACAGACATTTAGTAAAAGTGAAAAAGAAAAGAAACGTTTAAAGAAACGTTTAGACAAGCAAAAGAAGATGGACGCTAGAAAAGCGGATAAAGATGAACATGGATCAACTGGGATTCAGTTTGCTTATGTCGATCATAATGGAAATTTAACAGACACTCCACCAGATCCAGAGTTAAAAGTGGAATATGAATTAGAAGATATTCAGATTTCAGTAACGAAAAAAGAAGATTTACCAGAAGAAGACCCTGTTAGAAAAGGAAAAGTTAACTTTTTTGATTCTTCAAAAGGATTTGGTTTCATTATTGACCATGAAAATGGTGAAAAATATTTTACCCATGTTAGTGGTTTAATTGACGAAATTGTCGAGAATGATAAAGTTTCTTTTGAACTTGAAAAAGGAATGCGTGGAATGAATGCAGTAAAAGTGAAGAAAATATAGAGAATTTAAATTCTCTTCTCAATAAAAAAAATCCTATTGCTTTTAAAGTAATAGGATTTTTGTTGTTTTAAAATATTTTGTACTAAAAGTGAATTACCTAAATTTATAAAAATAGGGTCAATAATTAATTAAACAAATTTGATAGTAAGTATTTAAAAAGATTGATGATTTTTTATACCCTCGTGTCTCTTGTTTCTTTATTCTTTTTTTTCCATTGACTCTTTTCCTCAGAAATTTATACATTATAAAACTCCATACTTTCAATAATTAAGGATTCAGAAACTTTACAATCTAATTTAAAGTCTTCATAGTCGTTTAAAAGTACAAAATTCACTTGTCCGTTTACGTTTTTCTTATCATGTTTTAGCAACTCAAGAATGTTAGAAAAATCTTCTTTTAAAAGGTTCGTTCTATTATAAATTGACAATACTACTTCTTTTATTTCATTTACTTTTTCTGAAGGGAATTCTAATAATTTAGACGACATATAGCTTTCACAAACCATTCCAATAGCGATAGCTTCACCATGTGTAAGGTTTTCTTTCTCTTCAGATTCTAAGTAAAAAGACTCAATTGCATGTCCTAAAGTATGTCCGAAATTTAAGATTTTACGGATGTTTTTTTCTTTAGGGTCTTGCAAAACAACTTCATTTTTTATCTCTACAGATCTAAATATTAAATCACTGATTTTTAAGTCTTTATTATTTTTTATCTCATTAAATAGTTTAATGTCATAAGTAATGCCATACTTTATGATTTCTGCTGTTCCAGATTTAATTTCTCTATCAGTAACCGTTGTTAAATAAGTGCTATCTACCAAAACCATTTCAGGATTTGAAAATAACCCAATCTGATTTTTTAGAACCCCTAAATCAACACCTGTTTTTCCACCAACAGATGCATCAACCATCGATAATAGAGTTGTTGGTATGTTTACAAAATCAATTCCACGTTTAAAACACGAAGCCACAAAACCACCTAAATCTGTAATTACTCCTCCACCTAAAGTAATTAATAAACTTTTTCTATCACCACCTAATTCTGTAATTGCATTCCAAACACCTATGCACGTTTCCATGTTTTTATTGATTTCTCCAGATTCAATTTCGATCACTTCAATGCGTTTATCCGTTGATAAATTAGGAATAAATTTAGGATAACAATGCTCAAAAGTATTCTCATCTACCAAAATAAAGAGTGTAGTGTATTTTTTTGTATCAATTAAATTAGAAAGTTCCTGGTAACTATCTTTATGAAAATGTACAGAATATGTTGCTGCTTGTATGGTTTTCATTAGTAATTTATTAAGTGTGCAAATTAAAAATAAAATATTCAATTATTGCCATTCAATACTTATATTTGTTTTCAAATAAAATGACCCGGAATGAAACTTTTTGACAATACCGAAATTGCTTTTTCTTTAAAATCTAGTTCTCAATTAGAAAGAGCTTATTTTTTGTTTAGTATGATACAAAATCAACCAATGGTAAGAATTGGTAGTGCGGTTACTAATTTTGCATTAAAAGCACATTTACCTATAGAAGGCTTAATTCGTTCTACAGTTTTCGACCATTTTTGTGGTGGTGTAAACGAAGACGATTGCTTACCAATTATAGATAATATGTACATTAACGGTAAGGTTCATAGTGTTTTAGACTATTCTGTAGAAGGTAAAGATGAAGAAATAAGTTTTGATGGCGCTTTAAAAAAGATTTTAAAAATCATTAATTTTTGTGAAGAAAAAAAATCTATTCCGTTTGCAGTTTTTAAACCATCAGGTTTTGGGCGTTTTGGGTTGTATCAAAAATTATCTGAAGGTGAACAGTTAACATCCGAAGAACAAGAAGAATGGAGTAGAATTATAGAGCGTTTTCATAAAGTATGTAAACTTGCTGTAGAAAAAGATGTTCCTTTATTAATAGATGCAGAAGAAAGTTGGATGCAAAAAGCTGCTGATGAAT
>JBNMNZ010000052.1:0-7910 GCA_051276605.1 Polaribacter sp.
ATTTATATTCGGAATTTTTACGGCATAATGCGTATAATTTTGAAACGTGCTAAAAGAATTGGTCACATCAATAATTGAATTCTGATCAAAACCATCTATAAACTGACTAGAAAGCAACCTGCTTTTTTGCCAATCATGTGTCATGTGTTCTATTTTATATTGGTAGTCTTTGCTATCTGAATCTAAATCATCAAAAGATAATTCTAAAACAGTACCTAATGGCACAATTGAAGAAAAATTATTCTCTTGTAAAGGTCTTAATTGAATAGACTTTATGTTTTGTGAAACAACAATCGTTGTAAAAAATAAAAAAGTAATGAAGAATCTTTGATGCATAACTTTATTTTGTGCTTTGTAAAAGTAATAATTTTGTACTTATAAAAGGGAGTACAAATATTGTTCCTTTTTTTTAATTAAAAGCAAGGTTTTATTCTGTTACCCCTATTAATTAGGTGAGTAGAAGTTTTTTTTGTATCTTAAAAATAATAATAAAGGTAATTAAGAGACTTTAAATTAATAAATTTAACTTAAGTCTATTGTTTTTTTGTGTCTAGCTTTTTTTATTTAAAGAAGGATAACGTTTTTATGAAACTTCATTATTTAGAATTGATATAAATAATAATTTCAAATGAATATATACTTCAAAGTGTATTAGAGATGCTCTTGAAAAGCCTTAAATTTGCTTGATTTTTTTAGATAATTAAAATTCCAAAATTACTATGTCAAAAGACATTCGTATTAAAAAAGGCTTAGATATTAAGCTTATTGGTGTTGCAGAAAAAACCACTACAAATGTTTCTTTAAGTAGTATTTATGCAATTAAACCAGAAGATTTTCACGGAATTACACCTAAACTTGTAGCCAAAGAAGGAGCTAAATTAAAAGCAGGGGACACACTTTTTTATTCAAAAAGTGACGAACGCATTTTATTTCCTAGTCCTGTTTCTGGTGAAGTCGTAGAGGTAGTTCGTGGAGCAAGAAGAAAAGTGTTAGCAATTAAAATTGCAGCAGATTCAACGCAAGAATATAAAGATTTCGGCACTAAAGATGCAGCAAATATGTCTGCTGACGAAGTAAAGAATCATTTGTTTGCTTCAGGTTGTTGGCCATTTGTAAAACAACGTCCTTTTGATGTTGTTGCAAATCCAAATCAAGTACCAAAAGCTATTTTTGTTTCAGCATATGCAAGTGCACCTTTAGCTTCAGATGTAGATTATATCTTGGCAGGTAAAGAAGCAGAATTACAAGCAGCAATTACAGCAGTTTCTAAACTTACTGAAGGCAAAGTGCATATTTCTGTGGGCGCAAACGCTAATTCTCTTTTAGAAAAATTAAATGGCGTTGAAATCCATAAAGTTTCAGGACCACATCCTTCAGGAAACGTAGGGACTCAAATTTCAAAAATTGATCCTATTAATAAAGGTGAAGTTGTTTGGGTAATTACGCCACAAGATTTAGTAGTTATTGGTGAGTTGTTATTAACCGGTAAGTTTAATGCGACGAGAACGATTGCACTAACAGGTTCTAAGTTTAATAAGCCACATTATGTAACTGCAATTGCAGGAGCAAATATTACGGATATCGTTGCTAATAATTTAGAGAACGATAACACAAGAATCATAAGTGGAAACGTTTTATCTGGTACTCAGGTAAATGAAGAAGGCTTTATTTGTTACTATGACAACCAAATAACGGCAATTCCAGAAGGAGATGATTACGAATTATTTGGTTGGACGAAACCCGTTTTTAATAAGGTATCGACTTCAAGAGCGTTAACTTTTTCTTGGTTAACTCCGAAGAAAAAATACGATTTAAATACAAATACAAATGGAGAGCACAGAGCATTTGTAGTTACTGGTTCTTACGAAAATGTTTTTCCTTTAGATATTTATCCAATGCAATTATTAAAAGCATTTATGTATAAAGATTTAGATGAAATGGAAGCTTTGGGAGGTTATGAAATAGCTCCAGAAGATTTTGCACTAACAGAATTTATTTGTGTATCTAAACAACCTCATCAGAAAATAATACGTGAAGGTTTAGATTTAATGAGAGAAGAATTAGGATAAGATTATGGGCTTAAAACAAAATTTACATAATTTAAAAGAAAAGTATAGAGGAACTAAAATGGCACCTGCATTTAATGCAATCCATACCTTTTTATATTTACCAAATGAAGTGACTCACGGAGGAACTCATATAAAAGCAGCAGACGATTTAAAGCGTACCATGAATACGGTAATTTTAGCTTTAGTTCCCTGTTTAATTTTTGGAATGTTCAATGCAGGTTACCAGCATTATGCAGCTATAGATGGTTCTTTAAGAGCAGATGTATTAGCGAACTTTTTTACCTTGGATAATCTTTGGATTGGAATTATAAAAGTATTGCCATTAGTAATCGTCTCTTACGGGGTTGGTCTTTTAGTCGAATTTATTTTCGCAGTTATAAAAGGGCATGAAGTAGAAGAAGGATACTTAGTAACCGGAATGTTAGTGCCATTAATAGTGCCTGTAGATACACCATTATGGATGTTATCAGTAGCAGTTGTTTTTGGAGTTGTAATTGGTAAAGAAGTATTCGGTGGTACAGGAATGAATATATTGAATCCTGCTTTAACCATTAGAGCATTTTTATTTTTTGCATATCCAACATGGATGTCTGGAGATAAAGTTTGGGTATATGACGCAGTAAACAAAACAGGGACTGCAGATGCTATTTCTGGGGAAACTATGTTAGGTTATTATGCGAAAGCTGGTCAAGAAATGACTATTAAAGGTGCAAACGGTGCCGCAGACATTGTAACAACTTATGGTGACAGAGCAAATGAATTGTATTCTACTTGGGATAAGTTTGCAGGTTTTATACCAGGTTCAGTTGGTGAAACATCAACATTGTTAATCCTTTTAGGAGCCGCTTTTTTAATTTTTACAAAAATTGGAAGTTGGAGAATTATCGTTTCTACTTTCTTAGGAGCCGCAGCAATGGGGTTAATATTTAATCAAATTGTAGCCGCTGATATTATTACAGAATCTAGTAAGTTTTACGGATTAATGAACACCGTTTGGTGGGAACACCTAATGATTGGTGGTTTAGCATTCGGAGCTGTTTACATGGCGACAGATCCTGTAACAGGATCTCAAACAAACAAAGGAAAATGGATTTACGGATTCTTAATTGGTTTCATTTCAATTATGATTCGTGTGTTTAACCCTGCATATCCAGAAGGCGTATTTTTAGCAATTTTGTTAATGAATGTATTTGCGCCAACAATCGACCATTATGTAGTGCAAGGAAATGTAAAGAAAAGATTAAAACGTATTAAAGTTAAAACCGCTTAATTATGTCTAAAAAAACGGATAGTAATAGTTATACAATGACTTTCGCCATCGTTATGGTGTTTGTTGTTGGTTCTTTGTTAGCTTTTTTAGCCTCGTCTTTAAAGCCTACAATTAAGGAAAATGAAAGAATAGAAAAGCAGCAAAATATTTTGTATGCGATGGGTGTAAATGAAAATGACGAGTCTAGTGCAAATTTTGTATCTACAAAAGTTGCAGGAGAAAAGTTTCAAAAATACATTAAGAAACAACTAGTTTTAGAAGGAAATAAAATTTCTGAAAGCGAAGATGCATATTTAATTGATGTTAAAAAACAGCAAGCGAATGCAAAAAATGGTAAAGTAAGAAAGTTGCCTTTATTTGTTGGCGAGAAAGATGGTAAGACATTTTATGTAGCACCAATTAGAGGAAAAGGACTTTGGGATGCAATTTGGGGATATGTTTCTATGGATGAAAATATGATTGTAAGAGGTGCTTATTTTGATCATAAAGGAGAAACACCAGGTTTAGGAGCAAACATAAAACAACGTTATTTTATGGATGATTTTATTGGCGAGCACTTAATGTCTGAATCAGGAGATTTTAAAGGAATTACCGTTGCCAAAGGAAACAACGATCCAAAGAATGAAGAGAAAACAGATTATGAAGTAGATGCAATTGCCGGTGCAACAATTACAGGTGATGGAGTTTCTGCTATGATAAAGAAAGATTTAGCATTGTACGTGCCTTATTTTAAATCATTAAAAAAATAATTTATGGGACTTTTATCAAAAAAAGACACAGCATTACTGACAGATCCATTAGCGGATAACAACCCAATTACGATGCAAGTATTAGGTATTTGTTCTGCATTGGCAATTACAGCAGAATTAAAAGCGTCTATTGTAATGGCAATTTCTGTAATGTTTGTATTAGGTTTAGGAAACGTTGTTATCTCTTTAATGAGAAACATTATACCCTCAAAAATTAGAATTATTGTGCAACTAATCGTGGTTGCAACATTGGTAATTATTGTGGATTTAGTTCTAAAAGCATTTGCGTATGAACTGAGTAAAACACTTTCGGTTTTTGTTGGATTAATTATTACAAACTGTATTATTATGGGGCGTTTTGAGGCTTTTGCTTTAGGAAACGGACCTTGGAGATCTTTCTTAGATGGAATAGGAAATGCAGTTGGTTATGGTGTAATTTTAATAATAGTAGGTTTCTTTAGAGAACTTTTAGGAGCAGGAACTTTGTTAGGGTACCCTGTCTTAGGAAATCCTATTCCAGGGGAATTATCAGGTTTATATGAATATGGATATGAAAATAACGGGTTTATGTTATTATCACCAATGGCTTTAATTGTAGTTGGTATTATCATTTGGATACAACGTAGTAGAAATACATCATTAATAGAAGAAAATTAGAAGTTAGTAAGTCGTAGATAGTTTTTAGTAGCTATTACTAATCACTAAATACGAACCACTAAAAACTTAAAAAATATGGAACATTTAGAATTATTTTTCAAATCAATTTTTATAGACAACATGGTTTTTGCAACCTTTTTAGGGATGTGTTCTTACCTTGCTGTATCTAAAAAAGTAGCAACTGCTGTTGGTTTAGGAGCTGCCGTAATCTTTGTATTAGCAGTAACCGTTCCTTTAAACTGGTTGTTAGATCAGTATATTTTACAGCCAGGAGCATTAAAATGGTTGGGTGTAGAATATGCAGAATACGATTTAAGCTTTTTATCATTTATTATGTTTATTGCAACAATTGCAACGATGGTACAATTGGTAGAAATTATTGTTGAAAAATTTTCACCTTCATTATACAATTCATTAGGTATTTTTTTACCTTTAATTGCTGTAAACTGTGCTATTTTAGGAGGAAGTTTGTTTATGCAATCTCGTGAAATCCCTACTTTAGGATTATCATTAACCTATGGAGTTGGTTCTGGAATTGGATGGTTCTTAGCAATTCTAGCAATTGCTGCAATTCGTGAAAAAATTAGATATTCAAGTGTTCCACCTGCATTAAGAGGTTTAGGAATTACGTTTATCATAACCGGATTAATGGCAATTGGCTTTATGAGTTTTGGTGGAATGTTAACCGGTGGAGATGAAGAGAAGAAAGAAGAAAAAGTAAACATTGAAGCGAAAGTAGAAAAAGAAGTTTTGAAAAAAGCCGCAGCTAAAGAAATTGTAGCTGAAAATTTAAATATAAATCAATAATAGCATGATATTAGCAGCAGGTACATCAGGAACCGTAATTGCAACAGTAGCAGCTTTTTTATTAGTAACATTATTATTAGTAACGTTGTTGTTATTTGTAAAACAAAAATTATCGCCTTCTGGTCCAGTAACGATTACGATTAATGGAGAAAAGAAAATAATAGTTGGTTCAGGGAGCACACTTTTAACAACTTTAGGTAGTGAAAAAATATTTTTACCATCTGCTTGTGGTGGTGGTGGATCTTGTGTACAATGCGAATGCCACGTTTTAGAAGGTGGAGGAGAAGCATTACCAACTGAAACACCTCACTTTACAAAGAAAGAGCTAAAAACAGGAATTCGTTTAGCGTGTCAAGTAAAGGTAAAACAAGACATGAATATTACAATTCCAGAAGAAGTATTCGGAATTAAAAAATGGGATGCAACAGTTGTAAGAAATTATAATGTTGCTTCATTTATTAAAGAATTTGTTGTAGAAATTCCCGCAGATATGGGTTACAAAGCTGGTGGATATATTCAAATTGAAATACCTCCCTGTGAAGTGAAGTTTGCAGATATGGATATTACAGCACACCCAGAAGAGCACGAAACTCCAGATAAATTTAAAGCAGAATGGGACAAGTTTAAGCTAAGACCATTAGTAATGAAAAATCCTGAAACTATAGAAAGAGCATATTCTATGGCTTCTTATCCTGCAGAGGGAAGGGAGATTATGTTAAATGTTCGTATTGCTACGCCTCCCTTTGATAGAGCAAAAGGTGGATGGATGGATGTAAATCCAGGAGTTGCTTCTTCTTATATTTTCAGTTTAAAGGAAGGTGATAAATGTGTTATCTCAGGGCCTTATGGAGAATTTTTTATCAACGAATCTGAATCAGAAATGTTATATGTTGGCGGTGGAGCAGGTATGGCACCAATGCGTTCTCATCTATATCACTTATTCAGAACTTTAAAGACTGGTAGAAAAGTGACCTATTGGTACGGAGGTCGTTCTAAAGCAGAGTTATTCTATATGGAACATTTTAGAGCTTTAGAAAAAGATTTTCCGAATTTTAAATTTTATATTGCTTTATCAGATCCATTAGAAGTGGATAATTGGACAGTAAAAAAAGATATTAACGATGAAGTTGGAGACGGCTTCGTAGGTTTTATTCATAATTCTGTGATAGAAAATTATTTAGATCATCACGAATCGCCAGAAGATATTGAATTGTATTTCTGTGGACCCCCACTAATGAACAATGCTGTTCAAAAAATGGGTGAAGATTTTGGTCTAGCTGACGAGAACATACGTTTTGATGACTTTGGAGGTTAAGTCCCACAATGACATTAATTACAAAGAAAACCGATACAAATTTGTATCGGTTTTTTTGTGAATTTTTTATATTGTATTTTTGAAAGCAAAATAAATTTCGAGAATGAAAGGGATCTTAAAAATATTAAAAAAAAACAAGTACATTAAAATAAAATTAAAAAAAATTGCGACCAATCATTTAGAGTTAAAAGGGAAGATCAATGGTGTTAAAGGACGTTTTATTTTAGATACAGGAGCCTCAAATTCTTGTGTCGGTATAGATATGATTGATTATTTTAATTTGGATGCAGAAGAAAGTGAAACCAAAGCTGCAGGTGCAGGAGCCACTGATATGGAAACGCTGCAATCAGAAAATAATTCACTTAAAATTGGAGATTGGAAAACAAATAAATGTCATTTAGTTTTATTTAATTTATCACACGTAAATACTGCTTTAACAGATCATTATGCAAATAAAGTTCATGGAATTATTGGTGCAGATATCCTACTAAAAGGGAAAGCTTTTATAGATTACTCTAATGAAACTCTTTATTTAAAAAGAGTAAAAAAATAAAATGAATAGTTATTAATAATATAATACATAGAAAAATGAGTTTGCAAAATCAAGTAATGGATAAAATGAAAGAAGCAATGAAAGCAAAAGATACAATTGCTTTACAAGCTTTAAGAGCTGTTAAATCAGCCTTTTTATTAGCAAAAACGGAAACTGGAGTTAAAGAAGAAATTACGGAAGAACAAGAAATTAAAATTATTCAGAAGCAAGTAAAGCAAAGAAAAGATAGTGCGGCTATTTTTATAAAACAAAATAGACAAGATTTAGCAGATCCTGAATTAGCAGAAATAGCTATTTTAGAACAGTTTTTACCTGAAGCTTTATCAGAAGAAAAAGTGGAAGAAGTTGTTGTTGCAACAATTACAAAATTGGGTGCTTCAGGAATGAAGGATATGGGAAAAGTTATGGGAATGGTTTCTAACGAGCTTTCTGGCCAGGCAGATGGTAAAGTGATTTCGGCCTTTGTGAAGAAAAATTTGATGAGTTAACC